>DMMN01000336.1:0-32225 GCA_003453835.1 Bacteroidota bacterium
TGCCGTCGACCCGAAAGCGGATCATCATCTCCCGCTCGCCCGGCTCGACATGAATATCGCTGGCCCCGAGCTTTGCCGCCCTCAACAACACTTCTTCGGTAAGCTGGGCCATGGTTCCTTCCAGCTCCGATTCAAAGATCGGCCCCCCCTCCTTCGGTCCGCGTTTTCTGATGTCGTACTTCTCCAGATCGATCATCGAACCGACGCGCTGAAGCTTATCCAACGCACCGCCGTACTTCTTGTACGCAGTTTCAAAATCTGAGACCGTCGTGATCACCGGAATCAGCCTGCAACCGGAGAGTCTCTGCAGATGAAGTCGAAGGGGCTTGGTGGGCGGATCGATGAACGCGGCAGTGAGCTCGAGGCCGATACGGAAGACGGGGAGGACACGATAATGGNNAGCATCTCGTCCTCGGTCAGGATGCCGGCTGGAGCCGTATCCATTTCCGAAGCTACCGCCATCCGTGCGATGCCGAATTTCTGGCAGATCGCGTCCGCGACGGTATCCTCAGAGAAGTTAAGCAATTCGATCAGGGCTTTCGCCACGCCCTTTTCGTTTGCGAGGTCGTCGATCTTGGATCGCTTCGCGTCGAGTTCTTCGCGCCGGATCGTGCCGGAGGCAACGAGTGCGTCGAGGACTTGGATGGTTTCTGGAGTCACAGGCGGGAATTATCCGAAGAGATTGTCGATATCATCTTGACTCAGGGTCTTCGTAACAGGTTCTTCTATCTTCATGATTCTGCGCAGCGAGAGGAGTTCCTCGATTTCTTGAGGAGTATACTGATTGCGACCGGGGGCGGGGATTTCTTCAAAAGGCGTCGATGGGAGAGGACGTGCATTGCCGAGGGATTCGCTAAGGGCGAGCCCGCAGTTGGCGCAGAATCGGTCTTCCAGTTGGTTCACCACACCGCATCGATCACAAAAGATTCCGAGAGGCGCCCCGCAGCTCCTGCAGTACCTTCTTATCTTATCGTTATCCGCGCTGCACTTTGGGCATTGCATGGGCTATCCCTTTGATCGGCTCTCGAGCAGAGCGAGAGCTTTCTTCACGATTTCCTCGAGCTTTGGTCGTTCGAACGGTTTCAGGAGATAGAAGTCGGCGCCCGCTTCTTTGAATTGAAGGACCCGCTCCCGCTCTGAGAGGGAGGAGCTGATAACGACGAGGGTCTCGGGATGATTCTTCTTTATTTCTCCCAGCGCGGTGAGGCCATCCATCTCAGGCATGATGCCGTCGAGGAAGACGATGTCGGGTTTAAAGGTCCCTGCTTTCTCCACGCCGAGCCTACCGTTTTCCGCGGTCTCGATCGTCTCGAAATCCATCGACTTCAGAAGCTTCGAAAGAAGGATCCGGATGTGGGCTGAATCGTCGATGACGAGGACTTTGAGGTTCAGTGCCATGGTTCAGAAGTCGGGTGAAGAGAGGTTGAAGGCGTTCTTTTTCAGAGATGGCTCACAAGAACACGTGCATGATTAAGGAATCTTCGTGGCAAAAGCAACCTGTGTGGTCCGCCTGTGTCGGCGACCGAGAGCAAGTTCAGAACCGATACTTCAAGACGAATGGCTTTGCAGAATCGGGAACGCACTTCCGGAACAATCCGGCTGTTCCGTCCACGATAACCGCGATATTTCACCGTCTCCCCTTGTCATTGTGGAGATTTTTTACAAACCTCCGGCGGCAAGCCATGAGCGCAAGCATCCGAAAGTCCGGTCCTCATCACTGAAGGAGTCGTCTCACCACAAAGAACAGAAGGCCAGACGAAGTAGAATCGGAAGAATTGGTCCCCATCGTTTGCCGGAATCTTCGTCCACCAAGAGTTCTTGATGGTGAAGGCTTCTGATAGGCTCTCCAAACCTTTAACGACCATCAAACGGACACCGACATGACCAACGGAACACGACCTCTCGAACACATCCTTGAACGCAGGATGGACTTTCCTTCGCTTCGGCGAACCCTCAACGGTCAACCGCTCGCGTACCTCGATGGCCCGGCAGGAACACAGATCCCTCAGTCGGTGATCGAAGCGATGGTGGGCTACTACACCACCTGCAACGCAAACACCCATGGTTGCTTTGTTACAACGAAGGAGTCGGACGAACTTCTGGAACAGACACGATTGACCGTGGCCACATACCTTGGGGCGGAAAGTAATCGGACGATCTCCTTCGGAGCGAACATGACGACGCTGGCGTTCGCCCTCAGCAAAGCCATCGGGAGAACTCTCAAGGAAGGAGATGAGATTCTCATCACGCAGCTCGACCACGAGGCGAATCGCGGCCCGTGGCTGACTTTGAGAGAGCGAGGCGCGATCGTGAACGAAGTGATCATCAAAAAAGATGGGACGCTGGATGATAACGACTTCCGGACAAAGATCACCAGCCGCACGCGGCTTGTCGCTCTTGGCATGGCATCCAACGCGCTCGGGACCGTCAACAACGTCGCGCTCGCCCGGGAGCTCACGAGCAAGGTGGGGGCGTTGCTCATGCTCGACGCCGTCCACTACGCTCCCCATTTCCCGATCGACGTGGAAGCACTCAAGCCGGATTTTCTTCTCTGCTCCGCCTATAAGTTCTATGGTCCGCACGTCGGCATCCTGTATTCGCGGGATGGCCTTCTCGATCAACTTGAAACCGATCGCCTCCGAACGCAGGAGTCGCTGGCCCCTTACAGAATCGAAACGGGAACGTTGAACCACGCAGCCATCGTGGGTGTGAAGGCTGCGGTCGAGTACATTGCTTCGTTCGGGACGGGGAGCGATCTGCGGTCGAAAATTGTGAGCGCCATGCAGCTCATCGCACAGTACGAGCACTCGGTTGCAGAAGTGCTCTACGAAGGTTTGCAGCGGATCGAGGGAGTGACAATTTACGGGCCATCCATCGATGTGCCGCGCAGGGCTCCCACTATTTCATTCACCTTGAAGTCGAAGAATCCGGTGGAAGTATGCACCAGGCTTGGTGAACGGGGAATCTGCACCTGGGACGGACACTTCTATGCCATCCGCCCGATGGAAGTACTCGGCCTTCTGGAGCGGGGAGGTGTCACGAGAGTCGGGATCTCGCTGTATAATACTGTTGAGGAGATAGAGCGGCTGCTGGAGGAAGTAACTTCGATAGCGAAAGGAAATTGAATGACACCGAGACAACTGCGGGCGCTGTTCATCGGCTTCGGAAACGTAGGGCAAAAGGTGGCGGAAATTCTCTTCCTGGAGAGAGAACGATTTCCAAACCTCCGCGACCTCGATCTTTCCGTTGTCGGAATTGTCACAAAGACGCACGGAGCGCTTGTGAACAACAACGGTGTGGATGTGGTGAAAGCCCTGCGCGAAATTCGCGAACTCGGCAGGTTCTCGTGGACAAACTTCGAGCTGGTCAGCATCAGCGGACTCGATGCCGCCCGGCAGCTCGAGTACGACGTCCTGGTCGAGCTCTCCACACTCTCTATCAACGAGCGTGGCGAACCGGCGCTCTTGCACATTCATGAAGCGTTGCAGCGAAAGCGACATGTCGTCACGGCAAACAAGGGGCCGCTTGCGTTCGCTTACAGCGACCTGAAGTCGCTTGCGGATGAGAACGGATGCCGGCTTTTATATGAATCAACGGTGATGGATGGAACGCCGCTCTTCAGTCTTGCTCAATCCGGACTTCGAGGGTGTACCATCACCGGTCTGAAAGGAATCCTCAATTCGACCACGAACTTTGTCCTCTCACGAATGGAGCAGGGCGAGCGGCTGGAGGATGCTGTGAAGACGGCGCAGAAAGAAGGATTCGCCGAGGCCGATCCGGGTCATGACCTTGAAGGATGGGACGCCGCGGCGAAGATTGCGGTTCTCGCGAACACGATGATGGGAGCCACGATAACTCCCTTCGATGTAGATCGTCAGGGAATTACGCATCTGCAGGTTGAAGACGTGCAAAAGGTTTCGAAGGCGGGGAAGCACTTGAAGTTGATCTGTACTGCAAAACGAGAGGGCGCCGCCGTCCGCGCACGTGTGGCTTTGGAAGAAATCCCTCACGGCGATCCGTTCGCTCCGGTCGGCGAGAGCGGCTCGATCCTCTCGATCGAAACGGATCTGATGGCGCCCATCATTATCACAGAGACCGATCCGACACTCTCCGACACGGCGTACGGAGTGATCAACGACCTGCTCAGCCTGCGTGACGAGTGTCGCGTCTCTGGAATTCGTTGAATACGATTCAAGACAAGATTACCCACGAATCTGCACGAATGTGCACGAACGATTGTCTGAGGAGGTGTGTCTCGATAATTCTTCGCGAGGATTCGCGGAGATTCGCGGGTAGACGTTCCCGGCGTCTTCTTGGGACGCGATACGAGGTTAGATCTCTTCGCGTTCGAACCTGATTGCATCCACGTTCTTCGGGATAGCTGATCAACGCACTGCCGGAGGAGCTTCATGTCCGAGCTTCATATTGCCGGTCGCTGCAGACTATTGATGAAGATTGGCGAGGACGGAGCGGTGTGTTTGTCATGCACTCGAAGTGAAACACCAGGAGCAGCNNGATTTCAGGAGTTGTTTGCTGTTTGTCACACTTGACTCACGACAGAAAAAACTCCGCTTACAAAGATAAGCTTCACCTTGACATTCCGATCGTCGTCAGGTACTTTGCAATCGGCGCGACAAGGAGTTGCCCTCACCATCATCACAGGCCTTCGGGCGAGTCCTTCTCTTGACGTGCAACTCGCTGCCAACTTCCATCTCCGTCGCTTGTATTACTGAAGAGCGCCTTCCGGGCGCGTCTGGTTTCCGGAGATCGTCCATCGATGGGATGAAACAGGAAGATCGCCATGAAAGACCGCGTGATAGTCATCTCCACGCCACTTGCCTTTTGTGTTGTCCTCGCAAGCGCTACAATCCTTAGAGCCCAAGAAACTCCCTTTGCCGTTCGTCCGCTTCTGAAGTGTGCGCAGATGAGTTCGTTCTACAATTCCCTCAGCGAGGATGAAAGTCGTCCGTGTGGACACAGCTTTGGTATGGGACAATGGTGGAGAGTTCGGATATCGACGATGCGTGACACCGGCGCCAATGAACAGCTTCAAAACAGATAGAGATTCCCCACGAAACACGCCGATTACGCGAAAACTACTTCGAATCTTCCGCGTGTTTCGCGAGAAGAAAGAAACCACTGCCGTTGGTGGTGATCTTACAATAGAGCAGTCAACGCTCAGCGGGATGCATTCGATCTGAGCGAATAGTTACAGCTTCACGGAAAGAACCCGACCGATCCGGCAAAGAGCGGAACCCTTTCGCTCTTGCAGAGTCGACTACTTTGGGAGGAACTGCCATGCGCACCGCGCCTTGGGTTCTCCAGTTTTCCCCTCTTCTCATCAGCTTCTCGTTACTCAATTCCCTAGTTGTACCCGCTCCAGGACAATCAGTTTTAAGGCTGTTCAGGTTTGATAGTGGAGATCCCACCGCGACCTTGGCAGCGCTTGATCTCCAACCGGATCAACTCGTTGTGAACGCATCTCGAACACGATTCTGTTTGGCGCCATGCAATTGAAAGAAAGGAACTACTCAGTCAAAAATCTTCTAAAGAAAGGTAATTATGCAGCCCACGAAAGACCCCGACCGGAAGATTGTCGGGGCAGGCACGGAAAACGCAAAATGATTTGTTTCAGCATAAAGGAGTTCTGTGGTCGTTTTTAGCGTTCGTGTAATTCGCGTGTTTTAGTGGGCATTAGGTCAAGGTGAGTAGTTACGAAAGAAAACGAAAATCTTTGGAGGGCAATCCGATGAAAGCAAGAGACTCAATCATGTATTCCACAATGATCTTCGTCTGTGTTCTGATATCTCTGATGCCGCACCGCGTAGATGCACAGACGCAAAAGCGTCAGGTCGAGACGTTAGCCAAAGGGGCCGAGATGATCGTCGTTGGAAAAGTCGCCCAGGTTCGTTCGGAATGGAATAAGGAAAGAACCAGAATCTTCACAAAGGTTTCATTGAACGTTGAGGAATATGTCAAAGGAGAAAGCTCTTTGCGGACCTTGGCGATCACTCATCCGGGCGGTGAGATTGGCGCCGTGGGCGAGCTCTATACCCACACGCCGACATTTTCGCAGGGCGAGGAAGTTCTCGTCTTCTTGAAGAAGGACGGCAGGAACAACCTCGTTGTAACAGGCGGGAATGAGGGAAAGCTCACAATCACGAAGAATCAACTGACTGGTGAAAGGATCATGATGGACGGAGAGACGCTGAAGACGTTTACGTCGAGAGTGAAGAGTCTCGCAATCCCACCTGATGTCAAGTGATGCGCTCGAAGCCATGACAGGCAACAACTACGATCTCATGAAAGTACGCGGCGCTACTTGTCGACCGGCTGCCGCCGTATGCAGTGTGACCTTCCCACTCCTATAGAACTGTGGAGGTGTGTATGCGTAAGCTTACTGTTCTTTTCTTGCTCTCCGTTCCGACCTACCTCGCGAACGCTCAATGGATCCAAACAAGTGGCCCAACAGGCGGGACCGTTAATTCTGTTGCCGTTAGCGACCCGAATCTCTTTGCCGGGACTTGGAGTTATGGTGTATTTCGTCGAGCGCTGTCAGATTTTCCGTCTAGCGGACCCGCGATCTTTACAGTGACAAATACAAACGATAGCGGACCAGGTTCATTGCGGCAGGCAGTCTTGGACGCCAATAGTAATCCCGGCTTGGACGAGATTCGGTTCAACATTCCCGGACCGGGACCTCACACGATTCTACTAACGTCTTCGCTTCCCAGTATCGTCGATTCCGTCACTATAGATGGCACAACCGACCCCGATTTCGGCGGAAGTCCGATTATCGAACTCAACGGGAGCAGCCTCTCTGGAGGAGCAAACGGGCTTACGATTCAAGCAAGTGGCTGCACCGTTCGAGGTCTTGTGGTTAACCGTTTCTCAACAGGGTACGGTATCCTCATCAGCGGGCCCGGGTCAACCGGAAATACAATCAGTGGCAACTATATCGGTATCGATCCGACAGGTCAGGTGGCACAGCCGAACAAACGAGGGATACAGGTTGAAAACGCATCTGGAAATACTATTGGTGGATTGACGGCTGCAGAGCGCAATGTTGTTTCGGGAGGCCATGAGATCGCCATCAACATCATCAGCGGCTCGAACAACAACACTGTGGTCGGTAACTCTGTTGGCACGAATTTCAACGGAACTTCACCGATCCCCAATAACAACGGGATCTGGATTCAAAACTCATCTGATAATACCGTCGGCGGGTCAGCGGCTGGCGCGAGAAATATCGTTTCCGGAAACGACGGTAACGGTATCTGGATCGACCTTTCTGGCACCGGCAACAGCGTGAAGGGGAACTACGTCGGGCTTGCTTCTGACGGCGACACTCCGCTGGGGAACAAGCATTTTGGCATCAAGATAAGCGGATCCGCCGGAAACATCATCGGCGGTCCGAATCCCGGCGACGGCAATGTGGTTTCCGCAAACGGATCGCTCTCCCCTCCCCGACATGGCATTTACATTGAATACGAAGCTTCGGGCGTCGGTAATCTTGTAGAAGGAAATCTTGTGGGAACCGACGCGACCGGAATGCTGGGCCGGGGAAACATCAACTTTGGGATTTGTGTCCTCGAAGCATCTCACAACACCATCAAGAACAATCTCGTTTCCGGCAACAGATATGGTGTTGTCATTTGGGGCGCGGATGCTGGGGCAGGGGCTAGCTACAACATCGTCCAAGGCAATTTGATCGGCACAAAAAAGAACGGAACTGACAGCCTTGGCAACGAAGTGGGTCTCTACATCCGAAAAGGACATTACAACACAATAGGGGGAACATCACAACCAGCACGCAACATCATCTCCGGGAACAGACTCCACGGTCTCGCGATTGGTCGGGGACAATCATCCAATAACAAGGTCCAGGGCAATTACATCGGACTCGACATCAACGGGAGCACCGCTCCGCTCGGAAACGGATATGCTCATCCCACTCTGCAGGGATTCGGGATCGATATCTTCGATGCCACCGGAAATGTCATCGGCGGATCTGAGGCCGGCGCAGCTAATGTCATCTCCGGAAATATCGGGTATGGCATCCTCATTGACAAAGATGCAGAAACCACAACGAACAATCTTGTTCGGGGAAACTTCATCGGTACTGATCCCACCGGTTTGATTGCAGTTGGGAATACCGTTGGTGTCGCGATCAAAGATGCTTCTTCGAACACAATCGGCGGCTCGAATACTGCGGATCGGAACATTATCGCGGGCAACACCGATGATGGCATCAATATTCTCGGCTCAACCGCGACCGGGAATATCGTTGCGGGCAACTACATCGGCATTGCCTCCGACGGGACAACCGCGCTTGGCAATGGAGATGATGGCGTAAACATCGAATCCCCAAACAATACTGTTGGTGGCACAACTGCAGGAGCAGGGAATGTCTTTTCAGCCAATGGCAGTCATGGCATTGTGATCGTCGGAAGCGCTGCAACGGGCAACATGGTCTTGGGGAACTTCGTTGGGACTGATGCGGCCGGAACGACTAATCGAGGTAACGGTGAGGGTGGGATCTTCATCGGAAATGGTGCATCGGGTAACATCATCGGCGGTACGACTCAGGAGGGCCGCAACATCATTTCCGCGAACGGTGTCAACCCACTTCCGCTCTCTGGCAAACCCGGAGTCACAATCACCGGCCCTGGGAGCAATGCAAACGTTCTGATCGGGAACTACATAGGTACTGATGTCACCGGAACCGTCAAATTGGGGAATTACGGTGATGGCGTACACATCCGATTCGGTGCTTCAGGGAATACGGTTGGCGGTACGGATTCGCGTGAAAGGAATATAATCTCTGGAAATGACGTTACGGGAATCGCGATCTTCGGCCTTGGCACAAACAGCAACAATGTGCTGGGAAACTACATCGGCCTTGACGCGACTGGAACTCAGAACCTTGGTCACACGAACGGAACCGGAGTCTATATCGGATATGGGGCTTCCAACAACCGAGTCGGAGGAGCCGTCGCAGGAGCGCGCAATTTCATCTCCGGCAACACCGGCTGGGGTGGTGTGGCCATCGAAGGCGCGAACAACAACACGATAGTTGGCAACACCTTTGGAACCGACATAAACGGCACTGTTTCGTACGGGAACCTCATTGGAGTCCGCATCTACGCCGGTTCTTCAGGGAACAAGATAGGGGGCACAACAGCCGGGGAAGGAAATGTTATTGTTCATAGCATGGAGGCCGGCGTAGCAGTACTTGACGGAAGCAACAACACCGTTCTCTGTAATTCAATCCATTCAAACTCAGGCCTCGGCATCGATCTCGGCGGCGACGGCGTAACGTCAAACGATGACGTCGACGGCGACCCGGATTCCGGTCCAAACAACCTGCAGAATTTTCCTGTTCTGACCAGCGCCGCGAGCGACGTTCAGATCATCAGCGGCAGCCTGAACAGCACACCGAATACTCAGTTCAGAATTGAATTCTTCAGGAATGACGAGAGCGATCCATCCGGGTACGGGGAAGGACAGACATTCATCGGATCGGCGACGCTCACGACAGATGGGAACGGAAACGCGCCGTTTAATGTGGCAATTCCCGGTGAGATTCTCGCCGGCAAGTCCTATAGCGCAACCGCAACCGATCCGGGCGGAAACACATCCGAATTCTCCCTCAGCGTGCCTTGCGTCGTAAAGACGAAATCGTACGGTCCGCACTACGTCGTGAACAAAACCAATTCCGGAATTCCTCTCCACTGGCCCGACGGGGATGCTACCTTCGCCATCTGTAACTCGATCAACCCTCTGTCGAGGTCGGCCATCAGTTCCGCCTTCGCAACGTGGAACGACCTTGACAGACTACAGATCACCAGCCACGGCACGACAACAAGTTCGACAAAATGGGGAGGAGATCCGGATGGCTTGAACAACAATGTCTGGATCACGAATCCGGTCACGTGGCAAGACACAATGGGAATGGATCCGAAAGTGGTCGCGGTAACGCGTGTCCGTTACAACGCAATCACAGGCACGATTTCCGACGTGGATATCGCATTCAATGCGAGCAATCCAACGTTGTTCGAATACACGGTCAATCAGGATCCGTCGAATCCCGATCCGACGAAGCTCGACCTCCAAAACGTTGCGACGCATGAGATAGGTCATTTCTTCGGGCTGGGCGATATCTACAATCCTGCCGACGTTGGCTACCTCGATGGGATGGCTGAGGACAACGAGGATCAGACGATGTACGGGAAGATCAAGAAGGGGGAAGTAAAAAAGAGAACTCTCTATCCCCCACCCGATCCGGGAAACCCGACCGATGTTGAGGGGGGTGACAAAGCCGGCATCGAGAACATCTATACCAACATTCTCAACAAACGGATAGATTTGGTTTTTGTATTCGACGGCTCAAACACCTTCGCCGGATCTCCACTCAATGCTCTGAAAGCTGCCAAGAACAGCGCTCTGCAACTTGTCGACAAGACCCGCGATGGAGACAAGATCGCCGTGATCAAACTTCCGGACAATGTGATCTTGCCGATGACGGAAGTGACTGAGCATTCAAGGAACTCGATCAAGGCCTCTATCCGCAACATCACGAAAGGTCCGAATAGCCGCTCGATTGGAGCCGGGCTGGTAGCAGGTCAAAACCAGTTGACGACGTATGGAGCTGCAGACCATCAGTGGGCGATGATCCTGCTCAGTTCCGGCGAGCAGGACGAATTCCCCCGCGCCAGCACTGTGCTCTCGCAAATCGATCCCCGGACGAAGATCTTTGCCGTTGGCTTTGAACAAACGAGCGCCGAGGCACAGGATCTGAACAGCTATGTCGCAAACCAGACTCACGGTGACTACCTCTTCGCAAAAGATTCGACCCAGATTGTTGACGCCGTCAATTTCTTCTGGTACAGACTCTTGGGGATGCAGGTTGTCTATCTTTCTGCACCGCTGAGCACAGCGGACCTGGCAAATGTCTCTCCTCCGGGTGTGTATTGGCAGGGTGGATTCTACTGGCAAGGAGGTGTCTATTGGCAGGGTGGAGTTTATTGGCAAGGAGGGATATACTGGCAAGGCGGAGTATACTGGCAGGGCGGCGTCCTTGAAGTTGGCGTCTACTGGCAAGGCAGTGACCTTGATCTGACATTGATAGAGCCAAATACGAATCGTAGCATTGATTCTGTTGTTGCGGCGGCCGATCCGAACATCGACTTCTTCTCCGGTCCCAACTACGAGTACTACCGGATCAGAAATGCGCAGCCGGGCAACTGGTCCGGGTATGTGTACGGAAAAGATATCCCCGCACCTCCAGAGTATGAGACCTACAGAATCTATATCGCGGCGCGGCAAGACGCGACGCTCGATGTCACGTTTGATCGGGATAGATATCTGCTCGGCGAGCAAATCAATGTTGAATCTCGCGTCTACAGCGGCGGCGAGCACCAGTACGATATCGACATGATTGGTGGTCAACCGATAGTCGATGCGCATGTCCAGGCGGTCGTGATCAGTCCTGCAGGTAACACTGTTGGGGTCTATCCGTTCAACAATGCCGGAGACGTGCAGAGGCTTGCTTTCACACCGACAAGCGGTGTCGGAAGCTACAAGTTCATCATCAGGGCTTTGAAGATCAACGCGGAGGACCCGACCAAAGCTGACTTCGGTGTGGTGAGTGAACATTCAGTCTTTGTGTCTTCAACGGATTTTCCGGGCGGCTCCGCGCAGCAACGAATCGTTGAGGCCAGGAATCTGCTCGCCGGCATCAGCAGCAATGACCAGCAGGTAAAGAACGCGGTCAAGATAGCCCTGGAGAACATTGACCATTGTCTCCTCCCGTCGTTCTGGATCGATGGGAATCATCTTGCGTCCGGTGGCAGTCAAGTCTTCAACGATTTAAGGAAAGCGGCGGGTGAGCTGACGAAGATTCTGACGAAGCAATCCGTTCAGGACATTGCCCTTGCAGCACTGAGAGATCTCTACAGCGCGTCTTCCGTGATCGTTTCCATTTCTATCAGTGAAGCCGTCTGCACCACTCCCACGTGCGTTGAGTTGATAGCGGATGCGAAAAAACAAATGGAGCAGGCGCTGAAGCAGTCGGATAAGAAGAACTATGACACTGCCATCGAGCATCATCGAGTCGCTTGGGTGGATGTGCAAATAGCCCTCGGCTTGATGCAGCCCGGGTTGGGCGAACAGGAATCGAGTTCTCTTGGAAAGCCGGCGGAGTTCGGCTTCGGTCAGAACTTCCCGAATCCCTTCAATCCGACGACTGTCATACGGTATCAACTGCCAAAGTCTTCCCCGGTCCTCCTGGAAGTATTCAACGTCCTGGGTGAGAGAGTCGCAACGCTCGTGGACGGGATGAAGGAAGCCGGCTACCACGAGGTTGTCTGGGACGCGAGCAATCTGCCGAGTGGCATGTACATCTGCAGAGTCCAAGCCGGTGAGTTCGTAGCGCATCGAAGGCTCGTCTTCTTGAAATAGCACAAGTGATAACGGCTCAGCGAAGAACCCTCTAAAGAAAGCAAACTACTCCGCTTACGAAACGCCCCGGCTGGAAGATTGTCGGGGCTGTGCGGAGAACGCGAAACGATCTGTTGAAGCGTCGAGAAGTTCCGCGATCGTTCTCATCGTTCATATAGATCGCGTGTTTAGTGGGCAACAAGTCGAGCCGAGTAGTTGCCGGATTTCCTGAGTATCGGTGCGGCGGATCGCGCGATCGCGGTCCGTTTCGTATCCACAGATCCACCCGAACCGTCCGATCCGGAAGATGATTCCACGCGTCATCGATTTGCATTCCGGGAAGAACCCAAATGATGGACCCCATCTGATCGAGGAGAAGCACGATCGCAAAATGGATATCGCTGATAAAATAGCCCAGTACGAAATCCTGGATCTCCTTGGCGAGGGAGGCATGGGAAAAGTCTATAGAGCGCGGGATACTCAGCATGGCAGGATCGTAGCTCTGAAGGTCTTGTCTGGTGGAACTTCGGCTTCTCGAGAAGTCAGGCAACGATTCCGAAGGGAAGCCTCCGCAGGTTTGAGACTGGGCCATCCGAACTTAGTGAAGATCTATGATATCGGTGAGGAGGAGGGACAGTTCTTCATCAGCATGGAGTTTGTCGATGGGAAGACCTTGCGGCAACTACTGCGGCAAAGTCCTCTCAAGCCACAACAGCTCATCGACATCGGAATCGCAGTCTGCGAAGGACTAGCCCATGCCCACGGACTGGGAATCGTTCACCGCGATATCAAGTGCGACAATCTGATGGTGACAGCAGAGGGCGCCGTGAAAGTGATGGATTTCGGTATCGCGAAAGTCCAGGATGCCAGTATCCTGACGCAGGAAGGCGCGGTCCTGGGAACCGCCGCATACATGTCCCCGGAGCAGGCCATCGGCGAACCCGTCGATCAACGAAGCGACATCTTTTCTCTGGGCGTCGTTTTCTTTGAGGCCTTGACAGGACAACTGCCATTTCCTGGCGACTACGAATTGGCCGTGATCTATTCTATTATAAGTCTGGAGCCGCTCGACATCAGAACCTTGAACAAGGATGTGCCCGAGCCTCTGGAGCAAATCATCGTTAAGGCCCTGAGAAAGGAACCCAGGCAGCGTTATCAAAGCGTTGACGAGATGATACAAGATCTGACGAAGGTCAAGGCGTTTCTTGAAGGTCGGCAGGGAAAGGCGAAAAGTCCACCCAAGCTCATTGCTTCGGTCGATTGGCAAAAACGTGGGGAGGGTGGTCTCGAACTTACATCTGCACGGAGGAGGGGATTCGAGGCCAGGCTGGCAGGGAGGGAGGAAGAATTCGAAACGCTGACGAGGCTCTTGAATCAGGCCGCACAAGGAAAAGGCCAAGCAGTGTTCATCGCAGGCGAAGCGGGCATCGGAAAAACGCGGTTGGTTCTGGAGCTTGAGAAGTATGCCCGGACGATGAAAGTGCGAACGCTGGTTGGCACGTGCCCGTTCAGGCAGGGGGTCTATCCTTACCAGCCGTTCGTGGAGGCCATTCGTAGCTATTTTGAATTCGAGGGGGTTACGACGAGCAAGAAGCTGGAAGAATTCATCCGGGCGAAGGCTCCCGAGTTGACCGCTCTCCTGCCGGTTATCCGCGTGTTTCTGAACATCAGCGGCAAAGAAAAGGTCGCAATCGAAAGTAAGGAACAACTGTGGGACGCAATGACCCGGCTGATCGTAAAGATCTCACAGGAAAGACCGTTCATTCTCTTCCTCGACGACCTGCATTGGGCAGATGAGAACACACTTCAACTCCTCCTGTACAGCGTCCGAACCACACTCGCGTCCCGATTGATGATCGTCGGAACGTATCGTCCCGAGGATGCCCGCACAACAGCCGGTGGCGAGATGCATCCATTGCCTGGCGTGCAGCGTGAGATGCAGCGCGAGGGAATTCTGACAATCATCGGTCTGGCGAGACTCGAAGAGACCGACATTGAGGAAATGATCTGTTCTCTCTTCCAGGACTCAGACTTCGGCATGCCCTTCTGTCAATCTCTGCACAAGGAGACTGAAGGAAACCCGTTCTTCGTGATGGAGACGTTGAAGCTCTTGAAAGTGGAGGGAATCATTGAGAAGGATAACGGTGGATATCATTTGCGAGAGGACTATGAACAGATCACAATTCCCGGCAAGATTCAGGATATCGTGATGAGGCGTATCGAGAGGCTCAGTCGGGAGGAAAGGGAGATGCTGGAAATTGGTGCCGTGGAGGGAGACACTTTTCATTCGGACACCATCGGCAACTGCCTCGGCATCAATCGCATGGAGCTGCTCAGAAAGCTGCAGTCTTTGGAGAGAGATCATCTTGTCATCTATCCAAAAGACAAACTGTACTGCTTCGATCACGGGAAGATCAGGGAATTCCTCTATGATGCAATCATTCCGGAGCTCCGGATAGAGTATCATGGCATCATCGGGGACTACCTCGCAGGCACCTATGGTGAGGACGAACATCTGGCGCCGGACATCGCTCATCATTTTCTTGAAGCCAGAGCTGATCGAAAGGCTTTGCCATTCCTTGTCGTGGCAGGCGAACGCGCAAAGGAAGTCTTTGCNNAAAGGCACTCCGCATTGTACGAAATGCTGAAGAAGCCGGCATGGGAATTGAGGCATTGGATCAGAAAAGCACTGTGCTTGAAGGAATGGGGGATGTATTCGCGTTGACGGGCAAGCATGATGACGCCCTCGGATGCTACAGCGAGCTGAAGGCTGTCTCTCGTCCATCTTCACTCGGACAGGTAAAGCTCCTGTGGAAGCTCGGTGCTGTGCACGTGAGCAAGGGGGAGAATGAGAAAGCAACCGAGATCCTGGATGATGCCACCGCCGCATACGAACGGATGACGAAACATGCGGGAGGTGACGGTCAATCGACGCCGATGCGGAGTGAAGACCCACGTGCTCAGGAGTTGTCGGCAACGTTCGGGAAGATAAAGTTTACCCGGGCACGAGTATTCAAAGCAACCGGCAAGTATGAGGAGGCGAAGAAGGAAATCGAAGAGGGACTGAAGATTCTTGAGGACAAAGGTAATCTCAAAGAAAGAGCACAGGCGTATAACGATCTAGGGAACATCCTTTTTGACCAGGGAGACTATGAACAGGCTGAGACGATGTACAGAAGTGGCTTGAATGTGCGCGAGAGAATCGCGGACAAGAAGGGAATCGCCGAAGCATACAACAATCTCGGCATCATCTGCTGTGAACAGGGGGAGTACGAGAAGGCCGCCGAGATGATGGAGATGAGTATCGGGCTGATGAATGAAATCGGATTCCGGATCGGAATCGCGGGAACCTACACGAACCTCGGCGCCATCTATCACGATCAGGGGAGGTATCAAGAGGCATTCGATACGCACCAGACAAGCCTGTCGATCAGCAAGGAGATGGAGAATCTGCCGGGGGAAATTCTCTCCTATGCCAACCTCGGATCGGTTTGTATTGAACTTGGAAAGCATGATGAGGCCATAGGCTACCTTGGGAAATGCATTGAGCTGATGCACGGCATGAAAATCAGGATCTATGAACCTCAGGCACTTGTCTGGCTGAGTAGAGCACTGCTCGATCTTGGGAGGCGCATGGAGTCGAGAGAAGCGGCTTTGAAAGCCTTGAATCTCGCAGAGGAGTTGAAGCAGAGAGCAAGCCTTGGCTTTGCGAAAAGGATGCTGGGAGTAATCGAAGCCGATGAGTTTAGGACAGCCGCGAAGGAAATCGCTGACTCGAAAAGTACGGTGCCCGCAGAGAAGCATCTGATGGAGAGCTTACAGATATTCGCCGACCTCAAGATGGGACACGAAACTGCCCGGACTCATCTGGAGCTTGCCAATTTCTACAAGTTGGTCGGGAACAATGCAGATTTTCAGGATCACTTGGCGCACGCCAAGGGCATGCTCGAAAAGCTTGGTGCATTGGGCGATCTCAGAAAGATCAAAGAAGTGGAATCATCATAACCATCGATCTTCAGGAGGATCACATGGGTACACCCGACACTCTGGAGAGTATAGAAACCGAGGAACAGGCTTGGCTGAAGGATGTCTATCAGGGAGACAAGCTTCCCGAGCTCACGGCAAAAGTCTACGTCGTCGGGGCATTGCTGAGCATCCTTTTAATAGCTACAAATATCTATGTCGGACTGAAAACCGGTCTGACACAAAGCGGTTCGATCCTCGCCTCGCTCTTGGGATTTGCCGTTTTCAAACTCATCAGGGTGAAATCAACAGTCCTTGAGAACAACAACATCATGACGATGGCTTCCGCCGCGGGAAGCCTTGGCATCATGGTGAGCGCGATCCCTGCGTTGATATTGCTCGGCTACAGTTTCAGTGCGCTTCAGCTTTTCATTTGGATCCTTCTCGTTAACCTCCTTGGTGTCTTGTTTGCCGTTCCGCTCAGAAAGCAATTCGTGGCAATTGAGAAATTGCCGTTTCCAAGTGGAACTGCATGTGCGGAGGCGATCAAGGCGATGTACGCTCATGGATCCGATGCAGTGAAGAAAGCAAAGTCCCTCCTCGTGACAAGTCTTGCAGCAGGTGTGGTCACCTGGTTGAGAGATGGCGTGCCGGCGATCATTCCCGCGATGACCAATCTTCCCCTTACGATCGGTCAGTATGGGCTTCAGCAGATAAGGCTCGGACTGAATTGGAGTCCGATGCTCGTAGGAGTGGGATTTCTTGTTGGTGCAAGGATCGGCATAAGCCTCCTCTTAGGTGCCATCCTCGGCTGGGTGGTTCTCGGCACAGTCCTGGCTGATGCGCATATCATTGAGAGCTTCGGGATGAGGCAGATCAGAAACTGGAACATGTGGGCCGCTATCGCACTCATGGTTTCAGCCGGATTCACGGCACTCGCTCTCCGAGGAGGAACCATCGTGCGGGCGTTTCGATCAATGAAGGAGGCAAGACTTGAAGGTTCCCGGAGTATTGAATTCTCTCTTTCCCTTTGGCTCGGCTCGATTCTGGTTGCTGCCATTGCGATCTCGCTTGTGATGCAAACGATATTCCAGATACCTGTCTGGATGACGCTTCTGGCCGTCGTCGTCGCTTATCTTTTTTCGATTCTGGCTGTGAGGGCATACGGTGAAACGGACATGAATCCGGTGGGTGCCATGGGCTACGCCACTCAGATCGTTTATGGTGCGGTTGCTCCCGGAAACATGATGACTTGTGTGATGACCGCCGGCATAACTGCATCCGGCGCCAATCAATCTGCAGACATGATGCAGGACTTCAAAACGGGATACTTGCTGGGGGCAACACCGAAAAGACAGACGTATGCACAACTCGCAGGTGCAGCGGTGGGCTCGGTGGTTGCCGTTCCGATCTTCTTCGCACTCACCGGGGCATACGGAATTGGTTCGGATAGCCTGCCGGCACCGAGCGCAGTGAGCTGGTCGGGAATGGCTCAACTCTTCTCCAAAGGATTCGACGCCCTCCCGTCCTTCACTCTGATCGGTGTTCTCGGAGGATTGCTTGTCGGGATCTTGCTCACTCTCCTGGAAAATAGCAAAGCGAGAAGGTTCGTGCCATCTCCCTACGGTGTGGGGATCGCGATGATCATGCCGGCAGACTTCTCCATCATGATCTTTCTTGGATCGATGGTGAAGCTCCTGTTGGACAAGAAATTCGCCCGATGGATGGAGGACTATTCAATATCTCTGGCATCAGGCCTTCTTGTGGGTGAATCGATCATCGGAGTGGTCATATCGGTCTTAGCTGTTATGGGACTCATCTAACAGCCGGAGTACATTACTCAAGTTGACCGGTTCGCAGCCGTCCGTTGAAACGGACGGCTGAATANNAGCCGTCGTCTTCCAGTCGATGGCGACAGCAATTGATCCCAACAATAATGCGCCTTTCCTGAGGCGGTCAACTTGAGTGCAATAAATACTTTTCAAGTCTGAGAGAGAATTCTTCGGATCTGGTCAAATGATCCGCAACTGGAATTACTCAGCGTTTTCTTACCACCGATGGCACACAGCCGGAGGCTCAAGAATGACAAACGCGAGAGCGTTTGACAAGTTAGAAGTACGGCTTCGCNNAAGGCGGGCGGGCGAGCGTGGTTAGATAACTGAGCAGTAACCCGCAATTTAGGTCCACTCTACTTCATGCCGGACCTACTGAGCACGCTTTCCTCATACCGTTCGGCTATCCCCGCCTCAGGGAACCTCGGCTCCATTTGACGGAAAGTTCTTATAGTTTCTTAGGACTCTGTAGGCTCTCGTGGATTCCTCCCAATCGTAATTCGAGAGCTTGGCGAACGGAGTGTGACACGTCGTCCAACATCCTCTGCAATCCACGAATTCTTCTTGGCGAGTGCGCCACTCGGATGAGTCGAGAATTTCGCGAGGGGTCTGCGCAAGAAGATTACCCACCTTGCTGCCGAGACACACCTTCACATCTCCGTTTGGATGCACGAAGAATCTGCTCCCCAGGCTCGGGGACAGAAGATACGGACAGAGTTTCGGCAGATTGTTTTCCCGATACCGGACGTGGCCATCCAACAGCCAGGTCGGAGTCACGACGGCCGGCGATCTTTTCGCCAGCTCGATCACTCTTCGAAGCTCGTCCAGGTCCTCAATCTTCATCCGGTCATCCTCAATTTGATTGTCCGAGGTGTAGCGATAGACGTCCAGACTTGCCAGCCAGCCGATCCGTTCGATGTATGAGAGGATTTCGGGGATTTGATGCAGGTTTATCTGGCTGATGACGATATTGACACCGGTCTTGATTGGTCTCCCTCGTTTCCTGTTCTCGCGATCGAGGAATTCCATGTTTTCCATCACGATGGTGGAGACATTCTTTCCGCCTCGCAGCTCGTCCGCCAGCGGGCCGAATCCGTCAAATGAACAAGTGATGGACATCCTATGGGTCAGGAGTGCTTTGACAAGTCTTTCGACCTTTGTTCCGGATGCAAAAAGGGTGGATAAAAGATGGAGGTAGGTGAAGCGTTTGCGTGCAACGTACTCGATGCAATCGATCAGTTGGGGATAACNNCGCCCCCGGAGAGGATGATGCCGTGAGCCCCGTATTCATCAAGCCGATCTACGACGGTTTTGAAATCTTCAATTCCCATCCGCTTTGTGTCCGCCGCCTTCTGTGGGATGCAACACTGAAGACAGCGCTGGGTGCAATGGTAGGTCAGAAGAATCTCCGTCAAGAGATAGCAGGGCTCCCTCCGGAAAAGGTGAGGAACGTTTTTGGCCAACCGGCGTATGAATGGGGCGGTTGTCATGTGTTTCAGCATACTCGAATGGCAAAGGGACTGTTCACGCTTTCCGGTCTTCCGAAGGCCGCAGCGTCGCGACTTTGGCGACTAGCACAGTCACGTCGTCGTCAAGTCCTCTCGCCGGATCAAAGCTTCTGACGTCGTCCATCAACTGTGTGACGAACGACCGGGCGTCGAGCCCGCGGTGTGAGCTCACGAACGCGGCGAGTCTCTCCTCTCCGTACTGCTCGGCTTCTGAATTCATCCGCTCGAGAATGCCGTCGGTATAGGAGACGAAGAGAGAACCCGGCCTGAGATCGATCGTGTGCACCGCCATCGAAGGCATGGGTCGCACGATGCCGAGGGGGACCGTTCCTTTCCGGAGCCGCATCAGCTCGTTGTTTGCTTGCAGAAACGGTGGCGGGTGCCCGGCATTGATGTAGCGGATGGTATTGTGGGAGGCGTCGATCTCTGCGAGAAAACACGTTACGAAGTCTCTTGCGCTCGTGCTTTTCAGCAGTAAGAGATTCAGTTGGTCAACGATTTGCTCGAGAGATGCGCCGGCGTTCACGCTCAGATGGAGCGCCGCGCGAACTTGCGCCATGATCAGCGCG
Source organism: Bacteroidota bacterium (assembly GCA_003453835.1). GTDB lineage: Bacteria > Bacteroidota > Ignavibacteria > UBA10030 > UBA10030 > UBA10030. Next base: position 20,314 of record DMMN01000336.1, read on the forward strand.
GCGGGGACTCCTTTCCCCGATACGTCCGCCGTCACCAGAAGTGCCGAGGAATCCGTCAGTTGGATGATGTCGAAGTAGTCTCCTCCGACGAACCTCCCCTGAACGACGCTTCCGAACAGATCGAGCGCTTTGATGTTCGGAAGAGATGCGGGGAGCAGCCTCTTCTGAACATCGGAGGCGATCGTGAGCTCGCGCTCAACCGTCTCCTTCTCCACCTGAAGTGTCACCTCGGTCCCGATCATCGTCTGAAAGAGGCGCTTCGTGTAGAAAGCGAGATAGCCGCAAAGCACCACAAAGGCGATGAGGATAAACATCTTCGTAAATTGTCCGAGGTATGTCACTCCCGGCGTGAAAAGCTCCACTTCGTAACCGAGCGCGCCGATGCTGATGTGTGGCAAAACGCTCAAGAACAGTACAACATAGAGAATGACGGCCCAGGCTCCCGTCATCCACGTGAGCTTTGGATCGTAACGAAAGACAGTGAGGGCAAGAAGTGGAAACACCGCGAGGAAGACGTAGTTCTTCAAGGCGACGGACGGAATCTCTATGCCCGTGTAGAGAAAGAGGACGACGTACACCGACGTGATGTCGATGAGGGAAGTGACGTATTTCATCACGGGCCGGTACTTCGCACGTTTCAACAGGAGAAAGACGAAGAAGCCGTACAGGCCCGCAATTGCGATCGCAGACGAGTTGATGAGATTGGCCGCCGCGGAAAGACCGCCGGCATTCAAAACCGCAAGCACCCCCAGGATGACGAGCAGAGCAAGTCGCGCAGTGTTTGCAATGATCTCTGCGTGAATCTCTTCCCGAAGAAGAGCAGCGCGTATGCGGTGGGAAAGGGCGTCCAATGAGTTACTTCCTGTGCCTCTCGTCGGTATCAGAAGTGGGATTTCAGAAGCCTCATTCAACTTCCAGGTGGATGTGCGTGACCCGCCGGATGATATGAGCGACGCACCCAAGATACCGCGGCCCGGGTTGAAAAACAACCCTGTTCGAGTCATGGGACTCTGAGCAGCTGAAACGCAGATGATGAAAATTCGAATCNNTTACTCTTTGCGTAACATCAGTGAGCAGGGTATTTCGAGCACCCCAGGCACCGGAAGCTTCACTTCTCTTTCGCCGTTTTCAGCATAGGCGATGCTCGCATGATCACGATCCGCTCACGAAGTTGTTCCTCGAATTCCTGTCCGAGATGGTGGCTGTCGTCCAAACGCTCTCCTCCAAAAAACCTTTTTTGAAACTTCGTACGGATTTCAGTATGTTAAATGTAGTTGGGGACCTCCGGCGTCAGCCGGGACCTCGTCCCGACCAGACCGAGGATCCGAGGACTTCTGATATTCGGCACCTCGTTCAGTCAAACACAATAGGCCCGCGGCAGCACATAAGAGTAAAGGAAGACATGAATCCAATCAACGTTCTACTGGTCGAAGACAACCGCGCCGATGCCCGCATGGTTCAGGAAATGCTGAGAGCGGCAGAGCCTGAGCGATGCGAGCTGAAGATCGCAAAGAGTCTTTCCGCTGCCCTCGAATCACTGAAGAAGTCAGGAATCGATGTCGTCCTGCTCGACTTGGATCTCCCGGACAGCCGGGGGATTGAGACGCTCGTCAAAGTGCGCGAGTCTGCGCGAGAGATACCGATTATTGTCACAACGACTCAGGAGGACGACAGGCTATCTCTTGCGTCGTTGCGAGAAAGCGCGCAGGATTACCTCATAAAAGGTCGGTTCGACGAAGAGGTGTTGCTGAGGTCGATTCGATNNCGCAAGCGAGCCAAAGAGTCGCAGCGCCTGACCGAGTCGCTCTATCAGGTGCTCATGGATGCAGCGAACGATGCAATTTTCATTATCGACCGGCACGATCGCATTCAATATGTGAATACGTATGCGGCCACGCTGTTCGGGAAAGACAAACGAGAACTGATCGGACAGCCGCGAGCGAAGCTCTTCCCCACAGAAGCGGCGGCAAGACAATGGTCGTCGCTTGAGAAGGTGTTCCTCAAGGGTGGGCCGGTCTATCAAGAGACCTCCACACCATTCCCCAGCGGGAGACTCTGGCTTGCGACAACCCTCGCGCCTATCAAGAACGACGACGGTGAGGTGGAGGCGGTCGTGGGCATTTCCCGAGATATTACGGCGCAGAAAAAAGCAGAAGATGCGCTGAAAGAGAGCCAGCAGTTCATCTCCAGGGTGATCGATACGACGCCGGACATCATCTATGTGTTCGATCTTGTGGATCGGCGTAGCGTCTTCGGCAATCATCAGATCGCTGAGTCCCTTGGATATGAGCCCGGCGAGATCCAGGCTATGGGTGACACGCTTTTGACACGACTTATTCATCCCGACGACTTGCAGAATGTCTTGAACGAGCTCGAGCAGATTTCGGAGGACAAGACCGGCGCGCTCTTCAGCAATGAGTATCGCATCAGGCGCGTCGACGGATCGTGGCGGCATATTCTCGATCGGAAAACCGTCTTCATGAGAAACGCGGACGGCTCGGCCCGGCAAATCGTCGGCGTCGCTCAGGACATCACCGAACGGAAGAAGATCGAGGAAGCGCTGCGCGAGAAACAACGCCTTCTTACCGAAGCTCAACGGATCGCCAACTTCGGGAGCTGGGAGTCTGACGTCCCGTCGGGGAGAATTACGTGGTCGGATGAGATGTACAGAATCTTTGGCGTCTTACAACATACATTCGAACTGAACAGCGAATCATTCATCAACCTGATCCACCCTCTCGATCGGCGCGCAATGCAAGAATGGATCGGCGCAGCCCTTGCGGGGAAGCATCCCGGTGAACTCGACTTCCAGATTGTGAGGCCTGACGGGACGGTACGCTTCATTCGGGGGGGAGGCGAAACATCGTTTGACGAATCAGGAAGACCGCTTCGAATCGTAGGCACCGCCCTCGATATCTCCGACCGCAAGCGGGCGGAGGAGGAGATGGCGAAACTCAACAAAGCCTTCCAGAGCAGCGGAGAAGTCGTCTTCATGACCGACAGCTCCGGCGTGATTACGATGGTAAATCCGGAGTTCACCAAACTCTACGGCTTTTCGCCCGATGAGATTATTGGTAGGGCGACGCCGCGAATCTTGAAAAGCGCACAAGAAGATCTTGTGTTCTATGAAGCATTCTGGAAGCTGATTTCCTCCGGAAAAATCTTCAAGGGGGAAATGGTCAACAAGACCAAAGACGGTCGCCTTGTGACAACTGAGAGCTCCGTGAACCCGATATATGATAATCGAAATTCGATTATCGGATTTCTTGCCGTCCAGAGGGACATCTCCGAACGGAAGCAGGCGGAGAGAAGAATCAAGAATCTGGGTCGGGTCCACGTCTTCCTCGGCCAGATCAATCAGGCCATCGTCCGAACGGTCACCCGCCAGGAACTCTTTGATGAAGTGTGCCGGGTCGCGGTCGAGCATGGTGACTACAGCTTCGCCTGGATTGGCGTTGTGGCCGCCGGATCGAAACCCGTGACACCTGTGAGTCATTGGGGCATCGAGGGAGGGTTCTTCTCGATCGCCGCCACGTCGGCGGAGGACGTGGCGGAAGGCAGGAATCCAACCGGCACTGCGCTAAGGACCGCAACCCACGTCGTCTGCAATAACATCGAGCAGGACGCTCTGACGGAATCATGGCGTGAGGAGGCATTGAAAAGAGGATATCGTTCGTGTGCGACCTTCCCGTTGAAGCTCGACGGCAAACTCGTGGCGCTCCTCAATCTCTATTCTTCCGAATTAGACCATTTCGGCACAGAGGAGATCGGACTGCTGAACGAGATAACCGCCGATATTGCCTATGCACTCGAATCGATTGCTCGAGAAACAAGGCGCAAAGACGCGGAAGAGGCGTTGCGGAAGTCCGAGCTTCGATATCGAAACCTCTTCGAGAAGGCAAACGATGCCGTGCTCATCTTCGATCCTGAGAACGAGATCATCCTTGATGCAAATGAAAGGGCCTGTAGAACCTACGGGTTCACCAGATCTGAGCTGGTCGGAATGAACCTGAAAGAGCTGACCAAAGAAGTGGCGCGGGGTGAGGATCAGATTCGACAGCTTCTTCGGGATGGCTTCTATGAGGAATTTGAAACCGTACATTTCACGAAGGATGGAACGGCCATTTCCTTTCTCGTCAACTCCTCAGTCATCGAACACGAAGGGAAGAAAGTGGTTCTCTCGATCAATCGGGATATTACCGAGCGAAAGCGCGCAGAGGAGGCCTTGCGCGAGGGAGAGGAGCGTTTTCGAAGCCTCTTCGAGAACTCCACTATCGGCATCTATCGAACAACTCCGCAGGGAGAAATCGTCTTGGCGAATCCGGCACTTGTCCGGATGCTGGGATATTCTAGCGTAGAGGAGCTGGTGGCGCGCAATCTGGAGCAGGATGGATTCGAACCGACGTATCCACGAGACGAATTCCGGCTTCGCATCGAGAAGGAAGGAGAAATCAAAGGTCTTGAATCCGCCTGGAAACGTAGAGATGACTCCACGATCTTCGTTCGAGAAAGTGCCAGGACTTTCCGTTCCCCGGACGGGACTATTCAATACTATGAAGGAACAGTGGAAGACATCACTGAACGCAAGCAGGCAGAGGAGGAAACGCGTCGTCGATTGAATGATCTCACGATCCTTTTCAATGTTAGCGCTTCGCTCGGTCGGAGTTCTTCGCTGCAAGCATTGGGTCGTCATGTAATTGATACGGTCGAAAATCTTCTTGGATGGCGGCGAGGATCGATCTGGCTCATCGACAAGGCGGGTGAGAATCTCCAACTGCTCGCGCACAGCCGGATGGGCCTCGACGACAGGACACTGGATAGGGCGTTGCAGCACGTTCGCTCGCTTGTGACTCGCGTGGGTGAGGGCATCTCCGGCTGGGTGGCGATGCACGGCGAGCCGGTTCGCTGCGGAAACGTCAAAGATGACCCGCGCTATGTTGAGGGCGACTCGTCGACGCGGTCCGAAATGTGCGTGCCGCTGAAAGTTGGGGGCCGCACGATCGGATCGATCAATTGTGAGAGCGACAAACCCGACGCCTTCAGCGAGCACGACGAGCTCCTCTTGATGACGCTGAGTGGAGAGATTGCCGTCGCCATCGAGAATGCTCGACTCTTTGAGGAGATCGAACGCGAGTTGACCGAGCGGAAGAAGACGGAGCAGGCATTGCAGGAATCCGAACGTCGCTATCGGCAGGTGATCGAGGAAGCCGTCGAAGTCATCTTCACTACCGATCTGAACGGCAATTTCACCTACGCCAATCCTGCCGGTCTCAAAGCATCGGGGTACACACTGGAAGAGCTGACGTCCCTGAACTATCTCGATCTCGTTCTTCCCATCCACAAACGCCTGATGTCGTATGCATTCCAGCGCCAGTTTCTCGAGAGGAAGGCGAACACGTTCGCCGAGTATTCCTTCCTTGCGAAGTCCGGTGAGGTCAAATGGTTCAGCCAGAACACGACTCTCCTCACCGAGGAGGGCGATGTGAAAGGCTTCCACGTCATTGCTCGCGATGTCACCGAGCGGAAGGCTGCTGAAGAAGCAAGCAGGCGTGCAGGGGAAGAGATGCGGAAATCGGAGGAGCGGTATCGGCAACTTGTGGAAAGCGCCCGCGACACCATCTACACGCTCTCGTCCGCCGGAACTATCACTTCTCTGAATGCCGCCTTCGAATCGATGACGGGCTGGAAGGTTGGTGACTGGATCGGTAAGTCATTTACCGGTATTGTGCATCCCGAGGATCTGGCGCTGGCGATTCGGAAATTCCAGGCGACCATGCGCGGCGAGCAGTTCCATCCCTATGAGCTTCGTATCAAGACGCCCGCTGGGCGGTATGTGGTCGGCGAATTCACCGTCACGCCGCAGAAACAGGATGGGGCGGTTGTCGGCTCGCTAGGAATCGTTCGGGACGTGACGGAACGAAAAGAGCTTGAGCGACAACTCATCCAGGCGAAGAAGATGGAGAGCCTCGGGACACTTGCAGGCGGCATCGCTCACGATTTCAACAATATCCTTGGCATAATTTTGGGCCACGCCTCTATCCTTGATGGAACGAAGGTCAATGCCGCGAGTCTCTCGAAGAGCGTGGAGGCGATTACCAAGGCTACTCAACGGGGTGCCTCACTGGTAAAGCAATTGCTCACGTTCGCCCGCAAAACCGAAATCCTCTTCGAGACCGTAAACGTGAATGATACGGTGAATGAGATCAGCAAGCTTCTAAGCGAGACGTTTCCAAAAGTGATTGATGTATCTGTCCACCTACGGGATCGTCTGCCCGCTATTCTGGCGGACGCAACGCAACTCCACCAGGTGCTTCTGAATCTCTGCGTGAATGCCCGCGATGCGATGCTTCCGGCCGGCGGCACACTTACGATGGCGACCCAACCTACCTCGGGAGACGAGGTCCGCGCCCTGTTCCCCACGGCCGACGCGATGGAGTACGTTCACGTGAGTGTAGCCGACAGCGGGATGGGCATGGACGAAGCGACCCGCCAGCGGATCTTCGAACCGTTCTTCACAACGAAAGAACTGGGGAAAGGGACCGGGTTGGGGCTTGCTACGGCGTACGGCATTGTTCAAAGCCATCATGGCTTCATCAGCGTCGAAAGTGAACCGGGTCGAGGCACGATCTTTAGCATCTTTTTTCCGGTTCAACCGCGTGAAATCGAGAGAATCGAATCGGTCGTCATGGAGAACGTCGAGCCCGTGGGAGGATCGGAAACGATCTTGATCGTAGAAGATGAGGAGATGCTGAGAAACATGCTCTATGCGATTCTCGAAGGGAAAGGCTACAAGGTGCTCGCCGCACAGGATGGGGAAGAAGGCGTTCACCTGTTTACACAACATCATAACGAGATCGCATTGGTTCTGTCCGACCTCGGACTTCCGAAGCTCGATGGACATCGGATGTTTCTCAGGCTCAAGCAGATGAGTCCTTCACTCAAATTCGTCATCGCGAGCGGGTATGTGGAGCCGAACGAAAAATCGGAGATGTTCAAAGCGGGTGTGAAGGATTTTGTCCAGAAACCGTACGAGCTGCGACAGATCCTTGGCAAGATCAGAGACATGCTCGATAAGGACGGGGCCGCGAGCTAGCACCTTCGGAAGGTCTGGTGCATTGTGCGCGACTTTCCGAAGGGGAGCAGGACTCTACGGCCGATCCAGGGCCTCCCGTACCTTCAGCATGACTTCGTTCAACGCATACGGCTTCGCGACAAACCTGACAAGACCTTCCGAGGACATTTCTGCTCGGACGTCGGGCTCAATGTAGCCGCTGGCAAAGATGATCTTGAGATTGCCGTTTGCGACGCGCATCCGCTTTGCCGCCTCCCATCCGCCGATCTTGGGCAATCCAAGATCCGTGAGCACGAGATCAATCTCATCTTTGTGGCGATAGAATAGGCGAACTGCCTCATCGCCGTCTCCCGCGGGAATAATTCGATAGCCGTTTCCCATCAGCGCCTGGCAGAGAAGATCCCGCAGCATTTCTTCATCCTCGACGAGCAAAATAGTCTCCGTTCCGGCCGTACTTCCTGCGGTCGCATCAGGTGCTAGAGGCTCCTCGGTGTTCATCTCGAGATATTTCGGGAAATAGAGATGAAACGTGGTGCCGATGCCCTTCGTGCTTTCGACCTCGATGAACCCGTTATGGCCCTTGACGATTCCGTAGACAACCGAGAGACCGAGACCCGTGCCCTGCCCGATCCCCTTCGTCGTGAAGAACGGCTCAAAGATCCGTGCTCTGGTGAGATCATCCATACCGATTCCGGTATCGGAAACGCTGATGTGGACATACCGATCGCTGACGGCATCCTCGAAGCGCCGGCGCATTTCTTCGCCATCAAAAGTCTCCGTTCGAATCGTCAGCACTCCGCCCAGGACGCCTTCTCTTCGCTTGTCAACCATTGCATCGCGTGCGTTGACACAGAGGTTCAGAAGACACTGATGAAGCTGGCTTTGATCGGCTTTGACGAACACAGGTTTTGGATCAAGAACCGATGTCAGCTCGATCGTTTTCGGAAACGTCTCGGACAACAGCGTTGCCAGTTCCTCGATTTCCTTGTTCACATCGATTTTGGTGACATGGACTTCCGTCTTGCGCGCAAAGGTGAGAAGCTGGCGGACTAGACCAACCCCACGTTGAAGGGCCTTGTCGATAGCATCGACGCCTTTTTGAAGTGACTGAGGGTTCGCGCTGAAGTCCTTCAGCGTGTGCGTGTAGGCCATGATGATGGCGAGAACGTTATTCATATCATGGGCGATGCCGCCGGCGAGCGTGCCGATGCTCTCGAGCTTCTGCGATTGCCGGAGCTGCTCTTCCAGCTTCTTTCGCTCTCCAATATCCCGAACAGTCGAGATGACGAACAACTTTCCCCCGATCACGATGGCTGACGTAGAGGTCTCGCAGTCGATGAGGGCGCCGTCTTTTTTCGTACCCTTGAACTCATAGAGCGTTGGGGCGGATTCACCGCGGAGTCTCCTCCGGCCATACTCGTCCATCCTTCGGGCTTCATCAGGTTGCAACACAACGGAGGGATGGCGGTCCTTGAGTTCCTCCGGGCCTGCGTACCCGAACAGCGCGGCGAAGGATTTGTTGGCGTACCAAATTCTTTCCCCATCCTCCACGATCATGCCGTCGCGTGAGGCGTTGAAGATTGCCTCAAACCATTGATTCGATCGTCTGATTCCTTCCTGTGCTTCTTTACGCTCGGTGACATCCCGGGAGTTTGAGACGATTGCCCTGACATTCGGATCGGACAGGAGATTCGATCCCTGCACTTCCATCCAGCGATAGGTTCCGTCCTTGTGCTTCAGTCGAAGCTCTCTGAGAATGGAGCTTTCCGGTGACCGGAGAAGGCTTCCAAAGGCCTCCTGTGCGTTTTGTAGGTCGTCCGGATGGAGAAGGTCAAATGCGTTGCGCCCGATGTATTCTTCCATCGTGTAGCCGAGAATGGCCGCGACGGAAGGGCTCGTGTCGATCACCGTTCCGTTGACGTCGTACAATCCGATCAGGTCCGTGCCGTTTTCAATGAGCGCACGGAATCGTTTCTCGCTCGCCTTGAGTTTCTCTTCTGCGGCCACCTTTTCCGTCACTTCATTGGCAAGGACTAAACGGGCTGGGGTGCCAAAAAAGTCGATTTGATGGGCTGAGATTTCGACAACGATTGTCGAGCCGTCCTTCTTGCGATGACGCCAGACTCCGGTGTCGAAGGATCTCTTGAGAGTATCGACCAGATGCGTGCGAAGCTTGTCGAGGTCTTCGGGCGGCCGGATGTCCTCAATCGTCATCGAAAGGAACTCATCGCGCGAATAGCNNCGTAGCGCACCGTTGCCGTTTCGTTCACGGCCAAAAAGCGAAGCGTCTTGGTGTCGAACACCCACATCGGATGCGGGTTCGCCTCAAATAAAAGCTGGTACGTGGCTTGGGATTCCTTGAGAGCAGCCTCCGCCTTCTTCCGGTCGGTCACGTCCCTGGCGACCCAAAGAAGCGTGTCGTTATCGATCGGAGTAACGGTCGCATCAAACCACACCTCCCGGTTATTGACGACGAGGCTGTAGTCGTAGTGGACCGTCTTCTTCGTGCGGAGAGATCGGTGAATATGGGCGAGGAAGATGTTGGCCTGGCGGGATTCGAAGATGTCATGGAGGTACATTCCCACAAGCTCGTCCGGTGGACGATTCGGGAAGTCGGGATTGGTCGGTGCGATCTTGAGGCATCTTCCGTCTCTGTCGATCCGAAGGATCACATCCCTCATCGCAGCAAACAATGCACGCATCTCGTTTTCTGAAGCCCGCAACGCCTGCTCGGCTCGAATCTTTTCCGTGACGTCCCGTGCCTGCACGACTCTTCGAAGCCGACCGTTGAGCGTAAGCGTGTGGGTCGAAATCTCAACCTTGATCAACGATCCGTCTTTTTTCTTGTGCCTCCAGACTCCGAGGTCTTGACGACCCGGGCCGATCGTTGCGAGCCTTTCGAGGAATTGAGGGATCTCCTCCGGTGGGCGGATCTCGAGAACCGTCATCGACATCATTTCGTCGTGGGTATACCCGTAGAGGGCGAGCATCGCTTCGTTGACCCTCAAGAATCTCAGACTCTCAACATCGAACATCCACGTCGGAATCGGACTGCTCTCGAACAACGCGCGGTGGAGTTCTTCGCTCTCCCGAAGGGCGATTTCCGCTTCCTTGGCGGACGTAACGTCCGTCATCGCGCCGCTCATCCGGATGGGTTTTGCGTTTTCATCTCGCAACAGGACTCCGCGGTCGATGGCGTAGTGGACCGTCCCATCGCAACGGATGTACCGGTACTGATCCCTCCAGACATTCTCATTTCCTTCAGAGAGCTTTCGGAAATTGTCCTCTACTCTGAAGCGATCGTCCGGGTGGATTCTGTCAATCCACGCCTGATGACTCGGTGCAACGGTTTCCTTGTCGTACCCGAAAAGCCGAAAGAGCCCGTCACTCCACCACGATTCATCCGATGACATCTTCCAATCCCACACACCGTCGCTCGTCGTTTGGGAAAGCCAGCGGGAGCGCTCTTCACTCAACTGTAACTCGACTTCGCGTTTCTTGCGCTCCGTGACGTCTCTGAAATTGACGACGAGCGCATGCACGCCTTCCTCGTGCAGCATGTTCGTGATGACCGCCTCCACCCATCGCCATGACCCGTTTCGATGCTGCAATCTGAATTGCACTTCGTCAACTCCGCCCGGCACCGCGGCAACGGCTTCGAAGCGGGCCTTGATCTCCCCAACCTCTTCCGGGTGGATCAGCTCAAAGGCGCCGGCTCCCACTCGTTCCTGAGGCTCGTAGCCGGCCATCCGCGCGCCTATGGGACTGATGTAGCTGATCTTCCCATCGAGATTCAAGAGACAGATGGCATCTGAGCTCTTCTCGATCAGTGCCCGAAAGCGCTTCTCGCTTTTTTCAAGAGCCAGATCGGCGAGCTTCCGATCCGTGACGTCAAGGAAAGTTCCCTGAATGGCCGGCTCGCCACGATAGGTCACCGTCGTAGCGCCGTATTGGAACCATCGCACCTCTCCATTTTTGCGGACGAAACGAACGGGAGATTGAGAATCTACCGGTTTGCCGCTCAAGTGATCCTGAAGTCGCTGACGCACAAGCTCCCGGTCTTCTTCGAACACGATGTCGATTGCGCGCTCCAGCTCGATCGCGAGAAGTTCTTCAATCGTGTACCCGAGCGACGTCGCCAATGCCTGATTCACAAAAACGATCTTTCCATCTTGTAAGATCAAAAGTCCCTGAATCGAATGCTCCACCAGGTTGCGATACGCCTCGATGTATTGCTCGCGCTCTCTGTCGGCATTTCTCTTGTCGAGCGCCCCCAGGACGGCCGTGGGGAGTCTCCACAATGCGTTCTTCGTGACGTAGTCCACCGCCCCTTCCTTGAAGCACTGGGCGGCGACATCATCCGACTGAGCCGTCGTCACGATGATGGCAGGGGCCTCGCTCCCTTCTTGACGAAGAACTTTCAAAACATCGATGGCTGTGCCTCCCTCCAAGTAGAAGTCTGAGAGGACGAGATCCGGCCGAAACTCGCGCACTGCCTCAGCGACGTCGCGAGGAGAGGTAATTCGCCTCGTTGCGATGGATGTGTTCGCCTTCCGCAGTGTTCGCTCGACAAGAATGGCATCGAGGTTATCATCCTCAGCGAGAAGGACGCGCACTTGATTATTCATCATTGGGAGTTGGGTATTGGATATTGCTGTTCGAACCGCCTCTTAGTCGTTCTTCGACAGTTCACTTGCCCGCCGATCTTTGTGGCGGGACTGTCGAAGACGGCCCACATCGGACAACTGAACTGTCGGACAACGGAAATGTCCAATGTCGAGCGCTCAATGTCAAATCTAGAAGTATTCATCCCTTGATCATTGGACGTTGGACATTCGAG
>DMMN01000336.1:32312-37451 GCA_003453835.1 Bacteroidota bacterium
GTCGAATGTGCAAGTAGAATGTCCAACGGCTCGTAGCTTCCGGGTCCCGTGGTCAATCAAAAATCGGGAGAGTCCTCAAGAACATATTCCGTCAGAACCCATGACTGGTCCGAATCTTCCGAGGAGCTTGTATACTCAAGCAAGATGTACTCGGATGATGTGTTCTCCGACTTCGGGCTGGTCGGCAGGTGAATCTGGCCTACACTGGAATTCCGCATGTTAGGACCTCCCTTTATGAGATGACTGTCATCTAGGTAATCTCGAACGATTCACGTCTCACGTTGAGCGTGACACGCCCTATGCCAGGTTGGTCTCACTCTTCGCTCTGGTTTATGTTCGACTTTGGCTGGTTTTTAGCCACTTGCGCCTGCTGCTAGACGGGTCCAATTGAAGATTGTAGAATCTACACCCTCCACGAGGCGAATCACAGCAGATCTACACGAATGGTGTTCGAGACAAGAAGACCATTCGTGATGATTCGTGGGTGATTTCTTAAACCTTCTTCCGAGACTTAGCACTTGGTTGACATCATACCTTGGCCTCCCTCCGGAGATACCAGTCTTTTACCTCCCGGAGAAGCGGGCGAGGCCCATCAGCGACTTGATTTTGGCCTGGTGTCGATGTAGTTTCTTGGCAACCGGTTCCCGGCCCCGCCTGATAACCGGCGTACTGTGTTAGAGAGGAATTGATCGATGATCAGAAAAGCCTCACTCGCGACGCGACTCGTCCTCCTGATGATGCTTCTCTTCTCGTTCGTCATCTTCATCGGTCTTCTGGGCATCCGAAACCTGCGGCAATCCGACGAGACGATCCGGGCGATCTATGAGAACAGGCTCCGACCGACGCAGCAACTCTCGAGTGTTAAAGACGAGCTTCGAGTCACGGTGCAGGAGCTTCTCCTCGCGACGCTCCATAGTCCAACGAATCGACAGAAGTTCCTTCACCCTCATCCGGTCTCGCTTCACACCAATGCCGTCCGCCAAGGGTTGCTGGAGTGTGATCGATTGTGGGGGGAGTACGTGCAGTCAGATCAATCCGTGGAAGAAGAAAAACTCTCAGAGCTCTTCTCGACGAGTTACGCAGCATTCAAAGCACGCGTAATCGAAGTCGAAATCGCCCGCGCAGAGTCCCGGCAGTTCGATTCGCTTCAATCCGGCATTATCAACGTTCTCAGGCCGTCGCTCGCCACGGTCGTGGATCAGATCGATTCGCTCATAGCATTGCAGGAGCGGGTCGCCATGGACCTCTACGCGGCATCCGTTCGGGACTATGATGAGTGGCTCACGATTTTTCTCTTGAGCATCGTGTTCTGCGTCGGGCTAGGAATCGTGGTGAGCATCTTGATGATCGGATCGATTACGAAGTCGGTCTCCGAGCTGACCAAGGCCGCAGCCCGAATCGGGGGCGGAGATTTCACCGCTCGGTCGGAGATTCTCTCGAGGGACGAGTTCGGACAAATCGCAGCGGCCTTTAACCATATGGCGGAATCCCTCAGCGGCTCGCAGGAGCAGTTCAGGTCCGTCTGGGAAGGCTCCAGAGACGGAAAGAGATTGATGGATGCCGACGGGAAGATCGTTCTTGTGAACAAGGCATTCTGCGATCTCGTGACGATGCCACGAGAGTCGTTGGAAGGAAAGCTCTTCTCGGAGATCTACGCAAATGAGGGAGGGCAACAGGCCCACGTTGTGGAGGCGTATCGGGTACGTTTCGCATCGCGCGAAGTTGAACGATACTTCGAGCGGGAGACAACACTGTGGAACGGAAAAAAGCTCTGGCTGGCGGTGTCGAATTCCTTCCTTGAGCGCGAGGGCCGGCCGCCCCTTCTGTTAAGCATCATGCGTGACATCACCGACCGGAAGCAGGCGGAGGAAGCCCTCAGCCGAAGCCAGGCTCAGTACAAGCAACTGATCGAATCGGCCAGCGATATCATCTATCGAACGGATAACCGGGGGCGACTCACCTATGCGAATCCCATCGCGCTCCGTACGTTCGGGTACACGTCCGAAGAGGCTCTCCGGAAAAACTACCTCGATGTCGTCCCGGAGGCATCTCGTCGAGAAGTCGGGCGCTTTTACCTGAGACAGTTCGCGGCAAGGGAGCCGAATTCGTATTTTGAATTTCCTGCCGAAACGAGAGACGGCCGGGTCCTCTGGCTCGGACAGAATGTGCAGCTTCTGTTCGAAGATGAGCGGGTCGTCGGATTCCAGGCCGTTGCCCGCGATATCACCGACCGGAAGAAGATCGAAGAAGCCCTCGCCGAGAACGAAAGACAGTATCGACTTCTCGCTGAGAACTCGACCGACATGATCGCCCGGCACACAACGAACGGGATCTATCTCTACGTTTCACCCGCTTGCCGCGCGATTCTCGGATATGCGCCGGAGGAGATGATCGGCCGCTCCTCCTACGAATTCTTCCATCCCGACGATGTTCCTGGTCTCAATGAAGCGCATGCCAGTATCCTCAACACGACCAATCTCTACACGGTGCCGTATCGTGCACTCCACAAAGATGGTCACTATGTCTGGCTGGAAACCACGGTGCATTCCGTCCGCAACGCCGGCACGGGGATCGCGCACGAAATCCATGCCACGAGTCGGGATATTACAGCGAGGAAGAAGGCCGAAGAGCAGCTCGCACAAAGCCAACAACGGCTTTCGACCGTCATCAGTACCGTTGGGGAAGGGATCACTCTCAGCGACACGAATGGCCGATTCGAGATCTTCAACAAGCGGATGGAAGAACTCACCGGATTTACGATGGAGGAGGCGAACGCCGCCCTTGATTTTAGCGCGCTCCTCTATCCCGACCAGAAGAATCGACAAGAGGCCCTCGACGGATTGAAAGAACTGCTCGAAAAAGGAAGCCTTCGTGAGATCGAGACGACCATTCGCACCAAATCCGGAGGGGAGCGAACCCTTCTCGTCTCCACGGCGCTCGTTCGTTTCAACGGCCACCGGATGTTCCTCAGCGCATACCGGGATATCACCGAGCGCAACCGCATCGCCGAAGAACTCAGGCAGGCGAAAGATGCGGCGGAGCTGGCGACAAAGGCAAAGTCGGATTTCCTTGCGATGATGAGTCACGAGATCCGCACGCCGATGAATGGCGTCATCGGCATGACCGACCTTCTGCTCAGAACCCCCCTCACCCAGGAGCAGCGCGAATTCGTCGAGACCATTCAGGTCAGCGGCGACGCCCTCCTGACGATCATCAATGACATCCTCGATTTCTCGAAGATTGAGTCGGGCAAGATCGAGTTGGAGCAGCATCCCTTCGAGCTTGTAAAGTGCATCGAAGATGTCTTCACACTTCTCAGCACAAAGGCCGCAGGCAAGAACCTCGACCTGGTGTATTGGGTCGATCCTCAAGTTCCAAACTATATTGTCGGGGACGTCACGCGCGTACGGCAGATTCTGCTGAACCTCGTCGGCAACGCCCTGAAGTTCACAGAATCGGGAGAGATCTTCGTTTCGGCGAATCTGGGAAGCCAAGAGATGAACTCGTTGGTTCTGGAATTCTCCGTCAGGGATACCGGCATCGGCATTGCCCAGGAGAAACTGGACAGACTGTTCAAGCCCTTTTCGCAAGTCGATTCGTCGACCACCCGGAAGTATGGAGGAACGGGCCTCGGGTTGGCAATCTCTGCACGACTTGTGGATGCCATGCGGGGAAGATCGTGGGTGGAAAGCCGGAGTGGCAAGGGTTCGACGTTTTCCTTTACCATTAACGTCGGTTCCCTGGAGGAGGCCGGCAATCTCCCGAAGATTTTCTACCGCGGAAAGACCCCAATCCTCGAGGGCAAAAGGGTATTGCTTGTAGATGATAACAAGACAAACCTCGAAATCCTCACGCTCCAGTGTCAGTCGTGGGGGATGATCGCTCGCGGATCCGACTCATCTCGTGCTGCGCTGGAATGGGTACGGCGCGGTGATCCCTTTGACCTCGCCTTGCTCGACATGCTGATGCCGGAGATGGACGGCGGAGAACTTGCCATCGCACTTCGTGCATTGCGTACAAAGGAGTCGCTCCCCATCATTCTGTTATCGTCGTCCGGAAGCGGCGTGGAGCAACGGCTGAGGGATGTTCTTTCTTTCGCCATCACGAAACCTGTGCGTCTCTCTCAACTTCACGATGCGATCGTGAACGCATTCGGCGGGAAGGGGGAGGAAGCGTCGAAAGACGTTGGTGCAGTGGAGATCCCGCTGACGTCCCCCCAAAAGCTGCCGCTCAGACTGCTGATCGCCGAGGACAATATCATCAATCAGAAGCTCCTCCTTCGGGTGCTGAAAGAGTTGGGACACCCGGCGGACATTGCCTCCAATGGGAGGGAGGCTATCCGGGCGCTTGAGCGATCGAGCTATGACCTGGTATTCATGGATGTCCACATGCCAGTGATGGACGGACTTGAGGCGACACGGGAGATCGTGAGGAGGTGGAAGAGCGAAGAGCGCCCCAAACTCGTTGCCGTCACCGCAGACGCCCTCTCGGGAGACAAGGAGAAATGTATCGAAGCCGGTATGGATGACTACATCACGAAGCCGATCCAAATCAAGGAGCTTGCCTCTGTGCTCGACCGCTGGGGCGCCTCCATCATCCAACGCAAATCGACGTCTTCGGTGAATGTTGAACTCTTGGGTNNGAGACTGGCAGACGATCCTGAGTTTCTTGTCCCATTCATCAACGAGTATATTCGGGTTGTTCCCGCCTACATCGATGCCATCAGGTCGTCGTATCAACTGATGGAGCTCAACACGCTCCATCGCTCGGCCCATTCATTGAGGGGGGCGTGCGCGAACGTCGGGGCCGTGTCTCTCGCTGAGACGTCGCGCTTGATTGAAGAGGCTGCCGATTCCGGCAACATGGAGGGTGTCCTTGAGTCGATTCAGAGGCTCCCAAAGGAATACGCGATCATCCAGGAGCAGTTCCACCGATACTTGTCGTATCTCAATGCGCAACTCGAGAAACCGTAGCACTTCGCCCAGTGATGCGGACGCGCCGATCCGGTCTACCGCTCAATGCCGGCTGTCGTTGAAGAGCCACAAGTTTACCCTTCCCACAGGGGAAAATGTCTGAGCGCGACGAAGTCGACGCGTGTTCAGTGTGGCGGTCTCGGTGCAGTCTTCGACTTCGTTCGCC
>DMMN01000336.1:37501-39503 GCA_003453835.1 Bacteroidota bacterium
CTCAGCGCAGTCTTCGACTTCGCTTAGACTGACAATTTTTTGGGTGGAGAAACTGGTTGTTAGAACTTCTTGCCTTTCGGGCTAATCTCACTTACTTTCGAACCGATTCGGATTCCGTCTCCCTGGAGCGAGCGCTTCGCCCTACGGAATCTTCGCACCGTAAAGCACTTTCGTCGGGTTCAAACCGGGGTCGACAGGCTTCGACATAGGGCGCTCGCCCCAATCGTGAAACTAATGGCATGACTACCTCAACCATGAAAGCAATCTTCCTCATCTTCCTTTGTGTCAGTACTGCAGCTGCTCAGGAGGGGGAGATCAAGGACTACGTTCGTGAGTCCAGAGAAGCCCGAGATGCGAGACTGAGCTGGTGGCGCGATGCCCGATTTGGCCTCTTCATCCACTGGGGGCTGTATGCAATACCGGCGGGCGAATGGAAAGGGAACACCAACCACGCGGAGTGGATACGTACGACAGCGCAGATCCCGATCGAAGAGTACGACAGGCTTGTCGCACGCTTCAATCCCCTCAAGTTCGATGCGGTCGAATGGGTTCGCATGGCAAAGAACGCGGGGATGAAGTACATCGTCATCACCTCGAAACATCACGACGGATTCTGCCTCTTCGATTCAAGACATACCGAGTTCGATGTCATGTCGACACCCTTCCGGCGAGACATCCTGAGGGAGCTTGCAGACGCGTGCCGCAAGGAAGGAATCAGGATGTGCTGGTATCATTCGATCATGGACTGGCACCACCCCGACTATCTGCCCCGTCGCGAATGGGAGAAGGATCGCTCTGTCGAGGGCGCGGAGCTTGCCCGCTACTTCCAACATATGAAGAACCAGCTCAGAGAACTCCTGACGAATTACGGCGAGATCGGCGTGCTTTGGTTCGACGGCGAATGGGAATCGACCTGGAACAGCAAGGCCGGGACCGATCTCTATAACTATGTGCGGAGCCTTCAGCCGAACATCATCATCAACAATCGTGTCGGTGCAGGAAGATCGGGGATGGAGGGATTTACGAAGGAGGGGGAGTTCTCCGGCGATTTCGGGACGCCCGAGCAGGAGATTCCTTCCACCGGGATTCCGGGAGTGAGTTGGGAAACCTGCATGACGATGAACGACCACTGGGGGTACAACAAGGCCGATCAGAACTGGAAATCCTCGACGGACCTCGTCCGGAAGTTGGCGGACATCGCTTCGAAAGGAGGCAACTTCCTGCTGAATGTCGGCCCCACTTCGGAAGGCCTTTTCCCGGACTCCAGTATCGATCGCCTGCGCGAAATGGGTCGATGGATGAGCATCAACGGCGAATCGATCTACGGCACAAGCGCAAGCCCGTTCAAGAGCCTGGAGTGGGGGCGCTGCACGCAAAAGACTGTTGCAGGAGGAATCCGCCTCTATCTCCACGTCTTCAAATGGCCCTCCGATGGCAAGCTCCTCGTTCCGGGAATCCTCAACGATGCCAAAGGAGCGTACTTGCTTTCCGATCCTCGCAAGCTATCTCAAACAGTGACGCGGCACGATGACGCGCTGGTTGTAAATGTTCCATCCGAAGCACCAGATCCTTTGAACAGCGTCGTCGTGTTGGATGTCATTGGCAAGATTGACGTTACGAGTCCGCCGTTGATCTCTGGCGAGTTCAGCATCTTCATCGATTCCCTGATCGTTACCATTTCATCTGAAAGAGAGAACGTGGAAGTTCGCTACACGACCGACCGCAGCATCCCCTCCATCAACTCTCGCCTTGTCACCGGTCCGATGAGTCTTACGGAAACAACGGTCCTAACAGCTCGGTGTTTCCGCGCAGGCAAAGCCGTGAGCGGCGCGATGGCTGCCTCGTTTTCCAAAGTGAGGCCTCGGAGCGCCACCGTCGTTGACGGACTTGAAAAGGGAATCCGGTATTCGTACTTCGAAGGGGATTGGGATACGCTTCCTGATTTTGGATCGCTCAGACCGGCGGCGACAGGTGTCCTCCCTCATTTCGATTTCACGCCCCG
>DMMN01000335.1 GCA_003453835.1 Bacteroidota bacterium
ACCCTTTTCGTGCAGTCGTACGGTCGTAAGGAAATATGAGTAACAATCCACTACAACATGTTCATCGGCTCTCGGAAAAAAGCACACACCCCTATCATCCTCGATAGAGTCCGACAGACTCCCGTCCTTGTCGAAGCTCGTCTGTTCGACCGAGTCGAACAAAGGGCNNTTCTTCCCGGCCTGTACAATCTTCGCGATTTCCCCCAGGTATTGTTCAACTACGCCGATTCGATTTCTGGTTCGATCGATGACGCGTTTGTCATCGACATTCCAATAGAGATGGACGAGCACATTTCTAAAGCGGGCAAGTTCAGCCATGCCGGTGGAGAGCTCCGGCCCAAGAACGTCTGAATCCCTCAGCATTTCGAAGCATCCCGCGTAGCTCTCCGGCGCCTTGCCGAAGAGTCGGGCGCTGAGGTGATTGCACATATCAATGCAAGCTTCCATAAGGACGATCCATTGATATTTCAAATTGCCAAGCCGATCCGCTGAAGAAAGGATCGCGTCATCCGGGAGCTTCTTCAAGCCGTGGAGCTGGCCGAGGGGATGGCGAGCCTCACCCAGTAATGTCAGCAACCGATTAGAGTCCAACTCGCTCACGGCACACCGACAACTTCGTCCAACCACTGTTGCCGTTTCGGGGCGAAGTCAAAATACCGGCTCCACGCAGCAGTAATGAACTCGATCCTGGCATCATCATCATTGTTGACCACAACGATCCCTTTGGAGATGTTATGTATCAGATGGTCAGGCGCAGTGTTCATCACGATCACATCGACCCGACACCTGACGATTCTCTCCAAGTCACCACTGAGCGCGAGCGCATAGCCAAGCCAATCAATGGTTCGCTCCGATCCGGAAACGAACACACCCACATCAATATCCTCGAAGGAATCCGATTCCGCAACCGAGCCAAAAAGATACGCGAACACGATTTCCCTGTGCGTGATCAAGTACTCTTTGACAACCTGCTCGATCTGATCTCTCCGAAGCTTCATGTGAGACTGGGGATGTTGGATTTGGGATTCAGGGGTTGAGCGACGATCCTAGAAGCCCGGACGAAAACCCGTCATTTGCCACAAAGGCACCAAGTCACAAAGAAAAANNTCACCGTTGGGTCCTTGCCCATAGCTATAGCCATAGCCGTAGCTGTAATACTTGTACCGATAATAGCCGTAGTATCCCCCATACGCGAGCCGGAGATCAAAGTTGTTGAGTACCAATCCGAGAGACTTTGCACCGACATTCTGGATCAGCTCGACTGTTCGATCCACGGCATCCATTCTCGTATGTCCGGAGGAGACAACCACGATTACGCCATCGACAAGCGTGGAGAGGACAACCGGATCCGTAACAGCAAGTACGGGCGGAGAGTCAAACATCAAGATATCATATCGCTCTTTCAGGCGTTTGATCAGCTCCTTCATCTTCTGAGATCCGAGCATCTCGGAGGGATTCGGAGGGATCGATCCGCTCGGGATAATGTCCAATCCTTCAACCGGAGTTTTCCGAAGGACGGATTCCAATGTGGCGTTGCCGAGCAGGAGGTCGGTCAATCCCGGGTCCCTATCGAGACCGAACTCTGCGTGAAGGCTCGGCTTGCGTAGATCCGTATCGAGCAGAACAATCTTCTTCCCTGTTTGAGCAAAGGTTGTCGCAAGATTCGAGACCGTCGTGGATTTCCCCTCGCCCGGATTTGCACTCGTGACCATGATCGACTGCAACGGCTCATCGAGCTGGGCATACTGAACGTTTGTGCGGAGTCTGCGATACGATTCGGCGATTGACGATAGAGGATTAACAAACGAAAGGAGGTGCGCATCCACGAGCCGCCCATCGCGCTCTATTTTGGTCTTCCCACCCAGCTTCTGGATCTCTTCATCCATGAGAGCGATCGCCGTGAGGGTTGAGTAACCGCGCTTTTTCAAATCCTCGGGCGTCCGCGCTCTTACGTCGATGTATTCGCGCAGAAAGACAAAGCCGATCCCCAATCCAAGACCGAGAATCGCACCGAGAAGGAGGTTCAAACGAACCTTCGGGCTGACCGGCGCGAGAGGGACGATGGCCGGATCGATGACGAAGATGTAACCGAATTCTGATTTCTCCTTGATCGAGGCCTCGTTGAACTTCTCCTCGACCAACAGATAGAGCTTTTCGCTGCTCAGGCGCGCTCGTTGAAGCCGCGCATACTGGATGCTCTTTTGGGGGATACTCTCGAAATGGCGCTCGTATTGCGTAAGGACAACTTGAAGAGCGTCCTTTTTCGATTGGAGCGATTGAATCTGTATCTGCGTTTCAATAATCTTCTGCTTCGCCTCGCTCAGAAAGCTCGCGGGGTCGTTCGAGCTCCCCGTTGATCTCTGGCCGGGAAGGAGCGAAAGAAGGAACTCTTCCGTTCGTTTCCGAAGTTTCTCGCGAAGAGCATTGATCTGAACATCGATCTCTTTGAGCTTCTGAGTGTATATATCCTGGCCGACATACGTGGGATTCTGGGCCACGGTGACATCGCGCCGCACTTCAAGCATGGCAAGTTGTTCCTGGAGCAGGCGTATGTATGGATCGTTCGCTTCACCGATTGCTTTTGCGACATTCGGTTCCTGCTTGGCAAGCTCTTCCTGATACGAGGTCAGCGTTTTCGAGAGAGCCTGTAATTCAATGTCCGCCGCATCACGCTGAGCTTCCAGGGTGGCGAGCTGGTCGATGACCTTTTTGGCCTCGTCATCGAGAGAGACGATCCCTTTTTGCTCCATGTACTTCTGCAGAGTCCCCTCCGATTCGTCAAGAGAAGATTTTCTCACTTTCAATTGAGTATCAAGGAACTCTCGCGCGGCCCTGGAGCGAGACCGACTGGAGAAGAGGTTTCGATCATAGTACGCTTCCGCGAACGTGTTGGCGATGAGGGCGGCTTCTTTCGGCTGCACACTTCTTGCCGTGACTTTTATGACGTCGGAGTCTCTGATGGGCTCAAACTCCACGGCGGTCATAAGTCGTTTCGCGATTTCAGACGCTGTGAGAAGAATATCTTCGGGACCGCTTTCTGCTCTGTCCCAGATGATGAGGATTCGCTCGCTGTTTGTGCTGTCGGTGTATCCTCTCTTGATCAGCCGAACCGCAACGGCCTCGGCGAGGGATCGGGACTTTAAAATCTCAAGCTCGTTCTTGATGTTCTTTACGGCGCCGATCCCCGTCACATCGAACAGCGGCATTTGAGATTGCTGACCCTTCGTATCAACAAGCACCGTGGCGGTTGACTCATAGACAGGGCTTGTGGTAAATGTGAACACGGCTGTACCGGCCAGTACCAGCAGAAACGACGCGAGGATCATCCACTTCCCCCGCAATACGATTTGGACGTAGTCCTGGAAGGTCGGTTCTTGCGAAATGCCGTCCCTGTGGATCCGCTCGATGTCCCCTTTTCCGATATTCATTGTGCCCCCTCTGAGATGCGATGTTCATTGTAGCCTTCGGAAATAGTTACCTGATTTGTGCATCATCTCTTCACAAGTTAGCGCGCACCGCTTGGGTTTATGTTTCAGCAACTTCAATCTTCATCTCGCGACGAACATAGTCTTCCGTCATCTGAACCGACGAGAGTAACTTGGGAACATGACCGAGCACATCCCGAAAGAACGCCTCCTGATCTTCGTCGAGATACTCGTGAGAAATGGAATTGCGCAGATCACGCACGGCTCTGAGATCGGCCGCCGATGGAACAATACCCAGTTTCTCGCAGAGGTTGACGCGATCAATAAACGTAGGCGCAAGTTCTCGTTGAAGGGCCACGAGGGTCTTGAGGATTCGCTGCGTGTAGATATCAGAGACCCTCGCGAACCTGGCGGTCAGTGATTCAAACCGCTCAAGTTCATCAACCGAGTATTCACTTTTGACGGACATGCCGAGACATTTGTCATACGAGGCGCGCAGATGCCCCATCGACTTCGCGAGGAGTCGCCAGTCTTCCATCAGCGAATTCCGCAATATGGCGTCCAGGTCTGATGACATGACTATATGGGCACTGCTTCGTGCAAGATGAGTTGTTTGAAGGGTTTGTCTTCATCAAACCGATAGTTCAAAATGTCAACCCTTTGCTCGCCGAATCGCATTTGAAATCCCAGCCGCAACTCCCGAAGCTCCGACCGGGATAGGCGGGCGCCACTGAGAATGAGAACGTCGATATCTCCACCCTTCTTTGAATCATCTACCCGCGATCCGAAAAGAAAGACTTGCGCTGCCGGGTCAAGCCGGCCCACCTCTTTCTTGAAAAACTCCACCATCTCTTTGGAAACGCGCATATCGTAACCCCGACTACTTACTCAAGTTGGCCGCTTCAGGCAGAGGGATCGAACCCTCTGAATATTAGGAGGAATCTCCGGTCCACGTCCTGAAGGACGTGGCTACGGCCCCAACCATTGCGCTCCGAGAAGGGCACATCGCCGCTCAACGGTACTATGATTCTTGTTTTGCACGACATTAACTGCAAGTTGCTTTTCTGGAGCCATCCCATGAATCCGACGGCTCACTCACACGAAACCCCGGAGGGGTTTTGCATCCTTTGTGAGGCGTCGATTTCAATCGATGCCCACGAAGTACTCACTTCTGCGATGCCCATGCACCTCTCGAAGTACATCGCCCTTGCTACAAAATCCTGATACCATCGCGCTTGATATATCGAATCACAGATTCGCGCTCTGCTGTAAACTCATCCTCCACAAAACATACGGCCTCGTAGAGAGAATCGTGTTGCTGAATCTCATGAAAGATCTCGAATCGCTCGTCAAATGGTGAGCCGTTTCTCACGGAGCCGACGACAACCGCAATATCGACATCGCTGTATTCGGTTGGAGTACCTTTGGCATATGAGCCAAAGACGTACGCGGCTCTGATGTCATGGCTCTCCCGCAGCCGCAGAATGACGTTTCGTACATCCTCTATCACTTCATCTTTTGATCGAGCCATTGAATCACATCCTTTGAGAAACGAATGCACTCCCGCGCGAACTCCTCTGTGATGCCTCTTTGGAGATCATGGAGGCTTTCCTTGTAGCGGGCATTGATATAGTACTGAGATAGAAAGTCCAATCTCTGCAATCGATCTTCACCAAGGTCGTCCACAACCTCTGCAAGTTCAGCAATCCTTCTCAAATTGTGGATAGGTAGCACTTCGCGCCGCCCGTGAGCCAAGAATCCTTTCAATCCCTTCTCGATCGCTTGTTGGCACATGAAGACGGCATAGATATACCGCCCCGCCTCAAGCATGGCTTCTGCGGTTTGTATGTCATACTCGACGCGCTCCATCCATAGCTTTGACCGTTCAAAGTCCACGACTCACTCTTCGTCCGTATGTACTTCTCTACCCATCTAGCTCGTTTCAGCATCCCCGATGTTCTTGTTCCGCCATTTCCCGAAACGCCTTCTCCTGTCGCCAACAAGTTCCCACTTCCTCCTTTGTTTTTTTTCCGCTATCTTGGGTCAGACATGAAGATCGCCATTCTTTCTGATATTCATTCCAATCTCGAAGCTCTGCTCAAAACTTTCACGATCCTCGATGATCTTCGGATCGAGGAAATCTATTGTCTTGGCGACATCGTCGGCTACGGCGGCAGTCCCAATGAGTGTGTGAACCTCATCCGGAAGCGAGCATCGAGGTGCGTACTCGGGAACCACGATCTCGCCGCCATCGACACCTCTCACGCCTCGTATTTTACGAAGCCCGGGAGAATCGCCGCCGAGTGGACACATGAGGTTCTCACTTCACAGAACCTGGACTATCTCTCCAGCCTTCCTTACCGACTCGATACGGAGTTTGGCACCATCGTGCATGCTAATCCTGCGCGCCCCGAGGAATGGGAGTACATCGTTTCACTTGAGGACGCGGAGCCTCAATTCGCGCACTTCACAACACCACTCTGCTTCATCGGCCATTCGCACATTCCCTTCGTCTGCGGTGAAGATAGGAAGACCTTCGTTCTTAAAAAAGGCCTTCGGGCTCTCATCAACGTCGGGAGCGTCGGGCAACCACGCGACCATGATCCGCGCTTGAGCTTCGGCCTTCTCGATTCCGACTCCTGGACCTACGAGAATATCCGTGCCGAGTACGATATCCGGGGAGCCGCGCAGGCTATCATCGAAAATGGCCTACCGCAATTCCTGGCCGACAGGCTGTTTCGAGGCGTCTGAGATCCATCGCTCGGTTCGTACCACACGACTGAACCCATCCTTCGATGCCAAAGAACTTGTGCTGCGGAGAATCATCTGGCGAACCAACTCCGCCGCGCCCTTTGTTCCCTCCAGACCGCACTTCGTGATCTGAATCTACTTCTCTCTTACGACTCGTGCAGCGATTTTCACAACATACTCAGCATCTGCGATCGCTTTCTCGGCTTCCTCGCGAGTATATCGTTCCGTTGGTATGAAATCAATGTCGCCGTAGAACGAGAATTCGCGTTCTTTCCTCAGCCAACCGGAAATCTCCGCGACCTTTTTCAAGGACGGCTGAACCTCCTCAGGCAACCTCCCGGCATGGTCAAGAAGAAACGGGCCCACATCATGAAATTTCGGTGGTTCAACACCGATCTCCCGGAGCATCGCTTTCTGAGCGAGCTCGACGATTTCTTGCGCCTCACGGATGACATCAGAGTACGCTCGCTCCTGCAGGAGAACCGCCAGAGCTTTCAGTCTCTTCGAGGNNTTCAATATCCAATACCACGTCTCCCCCTTCACGACTCTTCGCGCTCCCTGGGCGCGCAGCTTTTCTCCCCACGACCCGAGATAGCTCTTCAAGAAAGCATCCTTGTCGAACAGAATCTTCCCATCCTCGAGGAGATCCAGAAAGAGCAAGCTCCCTTGCCGGACTTCGGCCGGCGTCTTGAAAACGGGTGAGAATTCGATGAAGAAGCCACTCTGCCTCGCGGCTGCCATGGCAGAACGCAGGTTGTCTTCGACCCGTGAGAACTCCTGAACTCTGCTGATCCGTCCGTCGGGAAGCCGGTCGACTACGAGAAGGAAATCGACGTCGGACGCATAATTCATTGTTTCCCGTGCGACCGATCCGAACAGGCACAGGCTGACGAGGCGCTCTCCGTAGAATTCCTTACACTCGGCCAGAAGCCTTTCAACGATCGAGCTGTATGTCTCACCTAACGTCATATAAACACGATGGCAATTTGAAATCGAAATTGGCCGTCCACCTTACGGTGAGCCGAAGGAGGGTGGCGCCCGATATTCTCGGTACTCTTCTCACGGCCGTTCACACAGATCAGCTATGCCCCTTTCGTACTTATCTGATCACCCACTGCCTAACGTGCTTCATGGCGCGGCTACGGCGACGGCGGTTTCCCGATGAACTTGTTGTATAGCCACGCCGCGAGCAAAGCGGCAAGGAACATTGAAACGAATCCCCACGCGAGACCCATCAGGCTACCGACAAAGGAGACGGCATAGCCCGGGTACACTTGCGACAATCGTGATAGATGTTCCCCGGTCCCTCCCCGCAACATAATGATGTTCGTCAGCACGAATACAACCACGCCCCACACAATGCCTGAGGCAAGCGCGAATGCTTTCTCGTCGAGTTTCATCGGAACCTCCTTCGCAACATACGACATCAGTGGATTGATTAATCCCCCAATGAATTCGTTTACTTCCTCAGTGAGTCCCGCTTCTTGGTGACGCCAGAGTTCCGCTTCTCAGTTCATCTCTTCTTCTGACGCCGGGCATCACCGAACGAGATCGCTCAGCCCGGGCGGTCGCGATTCCTTTCCCTTGTCATCATCTTGATCGACCATTCGTTACTTTCCTGGAAAGATGAAAACCTGTGAACTCCACGCGGGATGAATGGCCTCTTGCCCCGCAAACGGATGACAAGGTCGAGAAAACCGGCAGCCGATTGGATGCATCCCAAGTTGCGCTGTCGCCTGCCAACCACGAGGATCGACTCAGGTTCTAATTGTCGATCGCTCATCTTTTCGTAACTACTCAGCCAAAAACCTTCTAAAGAAAGGAAATTATTCAGCCCACGAAACACACGGAAAACGCAAAATGATTTGTTTCAGCATAAAGGAGTTCTGTGGTCGTTTTTAGCGTTCGTGTAATTCGCGTGTTTAGTGGGCATTAGGTCAAGGTGAGTAGTTACATCTTTTCTTTGAACTCGCGTCGGATGATGCAACGTGTAAGAGTTCTCTCATTGCTTTCCACGTCGTGCGCAGATCTTCCGAAATCAGCTTTGTGTCGCTCAGCACCGGCAAGAAGTTCGTGTCGCCGCTCCATCGCGGGACGAGATGGAAATGAACATGTTCATCAATCCCCGCTCCCGCAACACGCCCCAGATTCGCTCCGAAGTTGAAACCATGGGGTTTGCTTTGTCTCTTCAATGCCTTCAAACAGCGTGCCGATACGGCCATGATCTCCCTGTTCTCCTCTCCGCTCAGCGTTGTGAAGTCGGCCGTGTGTTTATACGGCACAACCATGACATGCCCACTATTGTACGGGAACAGATTCAACACAGCGTAGCAATGTTGCCCCCTCCATACCACAAGATTCTTCTCGTCTTTCTTTTCCCGGGCGATCCGGCAGAAGAGACAACGTTTTTGCCTCTTCTCATGCTTGAAGGTCTGGATGTACGCCGAGCGCCAGGGTGAGTGAAGGCGTTTCAAGAGTATGTTGACGAATGAAATTGAGAAGTCCGTGGATCAACCAACACAATCTCTGTTCGACGAGCGAGCCACGCATGGATTATCCGACATCATTCCGACGTCGACGCTTGCGGAGAGAACTCATCAGCAACTGGACGTCGGCTTTATCTTTTGGACGTCCGGCAGCCCTCTTGCTCTTCAACAGATCAGACGATGAAAGGAACCACGCCTTCTGTTTGCCGAACGATCCCTGCACTCTCTTCCTATAGGCGTCGGCGAAATCGACACCGGCTATTTCGGACAGAATGTCGATCCTGTTTGGCTCGAAGCCAAGTTGAACCACACGATTGGGATCTAGAAAATCGGCACGAGTGAGGCCTACATTGCCGAATCCAAACTCGTCCAGCACCCTCATGAGCTTTTCGACGTTGCCGATCGTCCCTGCAACAAGGAAATCGATGTCCCCCGTCATCCTCGGTCGCACATGAAACGCCAAAGCATACGCACCGACAATGACATAGCGTACCTTGTGCTTATTTAGCAACTCGATGAACTCTTCGAAGTCCTTTTCTACTCGCACGATCCGCGTATTGTTTGGCGAAGGTATTCCGGCACCGAGCCCTTATGATCTGAAGCGCGGTCAATCGCTCTTCCGACGTCTTTCCCCTCCAGAACGTCGCGTCCAGTTCCTCTGCCTCATCGAGCCGGACAACTCTCGCTACTCTCCGCACTCCGTCCTTTCTCATCGAACTTGACTTCTTCTGAAACACTCCACATTTCCTCCGATAATGACAGGGCGAACGTCCAGGGGTTTTGACGATTCGAACAACTCATCCAATTTTCTTCCTGCTGAACTCAGGCTCTCCCCTGCAACCTCCTACACTCCGTCCCCCAAGAGTACTATCTTCTCTCTCCCCGATTTTACATTCTTCGTCGCATTCCTCGTGTCAACAACCAGCTTCGCATTCTTCACGATAAAATCATAATCATAGGACGAGTGATCCGTGGTAATAACGACGCAGTCGCTCTCCTTGATCAGTTCCTTCGTCAAGGCGCTCGACTCGAAGGCTAGGCCATCGACCTTCACGTTGGGGACAAAGGGATCGTTGTACCGAATATTCCGTGCTCCATCCGCATGCAGAAGCTCCATCACCTTGAGAGCCGGGGAATGGCGGATATCGTCCACGTCCTTCTTGAAGGCAATACCCATGACGAGGATCTTCGCCTCCCGGAAACTCACGGGCAACATGCTGATCTCGCGGAGGACCATGTTCTTCACATAGAACGGCATGTTCTCATTCGTCTCAGCCGCGAGGGTGATGAAGTTCGTCTGGAAGTCGTGCTGCCGGGCAAGCCACTCCAGGTAGTAGGGGTCGATCAGGATGCAATGGCCGCCAATACCGGGGCCGGGATAGAACGGCAGGAACCCAAACGGTTTCGTCGCGGCGGCCTCCACAACTTCCCACATGTTGATCCCCCCCATCCGATCGCACAATTGCGCCAACTCGTTCACAAGCGCTATGTTTACGCTTCGGAAGATATTCTCAAGAAGTTTCTCCATTTCCGCAACCCGGGGACTGGAGACGGAGACGACTTTTGAGACGATTTGCTGCAGGGCAAGACAGGCAACCTTCGTGCACTCAGGCGTCACTCCCCCAACGACCACCGGGGTGTTGGCCGTCGTCCATTTCTTATTGCCCGGGTCAATCCTTTCTGGTGAGAAGGCGAGATGGAAGTCCCGGCCGACCTTCAGACCTGATTTTTCGAGGATTGGTTTGACGTACCCTTCGGTCGTATTGGGAAATGTGGTACTCTTAAGAACGATGAGATGGTCTCGCCGGAGCCCTTTTGCGATTTGTTCCGTTGCTGCAACGATGAACGAGATGTCGGGCTCTTTGTTGGCAGTGAATGGTGTCGGGACGCAAATGTAGATGACGTCCAGACTGCTTACACAGTCATAGTGGTCGAGGGCAGTCAGGGTCTTTCGTTTGACGGCGGATTTGAACTTCTTTTCTTCGACGTCTGCGATGTAGTTCCGACCGGAGTTGACGGCAGCTACTTTTGTCGAATCTACGTCGATCCCGACGGTCTCAAAACCCCTGGCGGCGTACTCGACGGCAAGGGGCAATCCAACATACCCCAAACCGACGACACCAATCCGCGCCTTCTTTTGGAGGAGTTTTCTTTCGAGCGTCATTATGGTGTAGTGGACGGTGAAACGCTACGAGGGTGGGATCCCTTCACGCCGGATCTCCTTATAAGTCACTTCCGGCGATCATCGGAGGACGATCTCCCGTCTCCTTACATGTGGCATCATTCTACTGCGGGGAACCGCCCCTCTTCACTGATCGGCCTCATCTTGCAGTTCCAATCCCCCCCTTTTGCTGAGCAATTTCGATACGAGTATAACCAGAAGAGAGTTGAAAGTCAATCACACATTAGTGTTAACCGAACAGGCCTCATCCTTCGATTCTTCGCTTTGCTGAGCGAAAAGCAGGACTCGCTTAGGGTGATACCTGTTTGTCTTCTCGGCTGCCGGAGCGAACCTCGGTCATCCTGAGCGGAACGAATCCCGACGAGAGTCGGGATGAGTGAAGTCTACGCCAGAGGCGCATCTGCCGT
>DMMN01000264.1 GCA_003453835.1 Bacteroidota bacterium
CGAATGTTGGAAACTCAAACGGGTACTCCACCGGTCCTAATAGATCGAAGAAATCCACATCGGTCACCTCAAATTCCATACAGATGCCAGTATGACCAGCTGAATAATGAGCGAACATGAGAACATCGTTATTAACCTCTGAGAAGCAACAAATCCTCATGCTGTTTCTAATTTTCCCAAACTCATTACTCAACTTCTCATAGTATGCAAAAGCGATCTTATCGTCGTCAATCCCTTTGGGCCAAGGCACAATGTTACAATCGAAGGGGTCATTGAAGTGCGATGGTTGAGGGAAGAAAATTCGATTCTGGGTTATCGTGTCAATTGTGTGCTCATTAATTGGGCGATATTTATACAGTAAACGCGGTGGAGCTTTTAGGAATCTATTTGGCATAAGACGAATTTAGGTTTACAAACAAATAAAAAACCCGAAGGGTGAGCCCGCCTACGCTCCCGCTTCCGCCTTCGTTTAACTTCGGCGGACAGGTCAGCAAATCCGCCCCGCCTTCGTCTGCGAAGGCGACTTCGGCGGGCAGGTATAAAGGTAAAACAAAATCAAAGAAAATCAATTTTCCTCCTACGTCCCGACTGTAAGCGTCTGAACTATGGAGCACAAGTCCGTCTATCAAGGTTTTCGCTGCGGTGCCGATCCGCTTTTCCGTGCAGCACGAGGACGGTAATGATCAGAGTGTTCATCGTGAAATTGCCAGTTCTCGATGTAACGTGACGCGAGCTCCTTGTCACGGATAACGAGAAGGTTCTCTGCGTTGCTTTCCTCGGCTGCTTTGGAAAAGTTAAACGACCCGGTAATCACGATCTCTCTATCGATGATCATCACCTTGTTGTGAGCAATAACGTGAGCTGCGTCGATCTTGGTTGAAATGCCAGCGTTGGCAAGTCCCGAAGGGATGCCTTTCCGAAGGAACCCTTCGGGTCGACAAAAGTCGGCAGAGGAATACTTTTCGGTCCGCTGACTTTTATCCAGTAGAACTTGGACTTTCACCAACGCCTCAGTCCGCCGAAGGCGGAGTGCTGATGCGAAGGAATAAGCATGGACAAGTACGGATGATTTTGCGTTATCGAGTGCTTGTCTGATGGCAAAGATATCTCCGCCTCGGGGACCCGCCTGCGTCCCGCCAAAAAACGTCGGAACTCCGGCGGGCAGGGAGAATCCGCCAGAAGGTAAAGCACGGCGGACAGGCCCGCCCGACCGAACGATGGAAGTTCTCACAACGGTCGTTCGGGCGGGGTAGATGTCCCAGGTGGGGGCGGTGCTCCGCGATTCCTCAGCTTCGGCAGCGGCTGGGAAACCCAGAAATACGGCAGTCGCAGTCAACATTAGCAGACGTTGCCAGGAAGTGATTTCCCGATCTCTCACGATTATTTCAAACGGAATATTCACACTTGCCTTATAGGGATATCACTTGTCAAGGTGCTGAAGTCTTGCGATCGTGGTTTCGACAAGCTTCCTCGATTGATGACGTTTTGAATCTCCGATAATGCCCTTTTCTTCCTCAGACAGATTCCGGAACATGTTGACTTTCGATTCTATCAACCTAATCATTTTCTCCGCTCCCGGCCTGCCTCCCTTCGGAAGTAAGTTGTCCAACTCCTCCCAATTATACTTTGTCGAATGAAGATTTCCGAGAAATCGATCCACGTCGAACGGGTCCCGCACCTGCCAGCACTTTATCAAGACTACTCCTTTGAGCTGCTGCAGGTTTATTGGTCTCTGGAAACAGAAGTATAGATCGTATACGTCTCTTGGTCGTGTGCGTTGAAAGGTCGCTCTTATTTTTTCTGACACGATTTCTTCGAACGCTAAGCTGTGAACGGCAGGGACCGGGACTTCCAACTGCTTGAAATACGATTGCTTCTCAAGCGGTCGGCGGGATATTTGCAGGACCGGTTCCGCGCGAAAGCTTGCCTCCAGATCAAATGCACCCGTTGCCGATTGAGTTCGATATTCAAATTGAATCCCAATCCCTCCGGGAGTAATCCGTTCTGATCCCTCCACGTTGTGAAACGAGATGTCGTGAAATGGTGAAGAGAACGCTTCTCGTATCTCTCTGAGAAGTGATTCGGGCTTCCCATTCTTCAAGGCCGTAAAATCAAGATCTTCTGAGAAGCGGTATTGCTTTCCAAAGAAGACCTTTCGAAGGCAGGTTCCGCCTTTGAAAGCCAGGCGTCCAAGCAACCCGCTTTCATTCAGTAAAGCAAGCGCGTAAGTCAATATGATCTCCTGCCGGGCAATACCGACAGGGACTTTAGAATTCGCGGCATAGAGGTCGACAAACTTGTCTTCGATCATCTATCTGATCTCTACCTCAGCCAGAAGGTTCTGAAGAGGAACATTCTCAATGATATTCCATTCGGTATCAATGCGGCCCTTCCTTCCCCACCGGTCGACTTCACCAAGCGGAGTACGAATCTGGTTGACGTATTTCTTGAGTTCTTTTGGAACAGACTTGGGTGTTTTGGGAACGTGCAACGCGTTAAGCAGGTATCCCAGGCGAACTGCAACTGCTCGATTCCCCATTTGTTTTGTGTAAAGAAGAAGCTTTTTGAAATTGATTCTTGGACTTGCAAGAAGGATGAGTCTTGCTACGGCTTCGATTCCGCCGACCAACGCAGGCCTGTCAAGAGAGTCTAGAACTGTCTTCTCAAGGTTCGACACGATGACCTCTTCGTTGTCGATCTTTGCTTTTTCATAGCCGAAAAACTTCTTTCTGGTTACCGTCACAAATTGCACCGTGACGTGCTTGAACCTGAACGGGCGTCGCTGACGCTGCACGGCAATATGCAGGACCCGCGGAAGCTGGGTGGTTAGGTGGTGATGGTTCGTCGCCGAAAGATATCCGATGTAGTATGGCTGATTGAGAATCCTGGTTATCACGTAAGGGGACATTCTAGGTGCGAGCTTTTTGTAGCCCCTTTTTGCTTCGATGAGCAAGAAGCGCCCCTTCCCCAGAGACTCTATCCATCCCTTCTTGACGAGGGAATGAGCGATGAAATAGGCGTAGCTTGTCGAGCACTTCAAGCTTTTTTGGATAGTAGGGATATCCAGGAAGGTCACATTATCCCATTCAAGCTGCAGGATAAGCTTTGCCTCGTTTCCGGATAGCGTTCGTTTTTTCACTGAATTGTCGTCCAAAAGGAGATATGCGTGTTCTTAGTGATTCACTAAGAATGTGCATAATGATTTTGACTAGAGCAAGTGCGTCATATTGATGGGAAGTCAGGCAAGTTGCATTTTGCTCGAAAATCTCCAATAGATGCACGAGATTACTGAGCAATGGTGTGAGCTGCCTCGATCTTAGTCAAGATGCCAGCATTAGCCAGAGAATCTGCGCAAGAGCATTTAGCACTCCGAACTCCCAATCAATACAACAGCGTTTCTAAGCGCCTGTAAATTTTTCTTGATTGCAGTACGACTGATACCTACCTATTCCGCAAGCTCGCTTGTCTTTGCTTCGCCGTGCTTTTTCAAGTAATTAATCCCTGCTTTGTACTGAGCTTCCGCAAAGTAGTACGGCTCATTTGGTGGATAAGAAAGCTTGACCGGCTTGTCTGAGCGGGGAACTGCAAAGGAAACGGAGGTCGGAACAAATGTCGTAAGCTCGTGAAAGGCAAGCGCTGAGCTCAGGCAAATGACAGCCTTAGGCATTGCGAGGCAGATTTCCACAAATCCGTGTGATTCTCCGGGCTGAACATCGGCTAGCCGGTAAAGTCCTGGTTTTACTTTCACAATCCGGCCTTCTTCGAGCTGCTTCTGGATTTCCCCGGTGTGGATCCCGCTCGATTTCATGTCCTTCATACGAGCGTATCCCTTATGTTCTTTGAGGTATTTCGTTACAGGATCCGTAGGGGTTGGTTCTAATGTCTGCACTTAATACAAATGTGCAGAAAAAAAGAAGCAACTCTTGGACGTGAGAAACGAGGAGGCAGTTTCCGAAACAAGCAACGTCACGGGCAAAAGGGAGCTAGTCAAAGGTGGGGGCACAGCTACATATCAGCTCGGAGAGCTTTGAGAAACATATGAAGATTTTCGTACTCCTAGGGAGGTAGCTCTGACTCAGTGATGATGCATTCATCTACTGGGTGCTCAGAGTCCCATTGGGGCTACAAGCTCCAGCACCAACTCATCAATTCACCACCAGTTGTTCTCCCATCTGCCCGGGCAGAAGCCATTGACAGGGGGCATGATCGTGCCGCCGGCATCTTCAGGCTCGAGACGCACAGAGCCGCTTCCACTACGGATACATGAGAAGCGACTCAGCAAATCCTGGGAAGTTGTTCTCCCGAAAGCATATCCACCACCCGCGTGCCGCCGACCCGACTTTTCATCAACACGATGCCCGGATTCTCCACCATGACCTGACCAATGACCACCGCGTCTTTTCCCATCGGATGAGCTTGCATCGCTCGAAGAACTTCCTGAGCTGACTCTCTTGGAACAATCGCAAGCAGCTTCCCTTCGTTCGCGACGTAGAGCGGATCGAGTCCGAGAATCTCGCAGGCCCCGCGTACTTCGTCGGGAACAGGAATATGCTCTTCGCGAATCAGAATTCCGACCCCCGCGCTTTCGGCAATTTCGTTGAGCGCACTGGCAATCCCTCCTCGCGTCGGATCCCGCAGCACATGGATATCCTTGCTTGCTTTCAGCATGTCCTGGACGAGTCCGTTCAACGGAGCGGTGTCGCTACAAATCTCAGTCTCAAATTCCAACCCTTCCCGCACCGACATGATCGCAATGCCATGAAGGGCAATCGGGCCGCTGAGAATCACCACATCACCCGGTCGCGCATTGGCCGGATTAATATCAACTCCCTGCTCCATCACTCCCACTCCTGACGTGTTGATGAAGATCTTGTCTCCCTTTTTTCGATCCACTACCTTCGTATCCCCCGTTACCAGCACAACTCCCGCGCGGTCAGTTGCCTCCTTCATGGAAAGAACCACCCGCCAGAGATCTTCCATGGTCATTCCTTCTTCAATGATGAATGCCGCAGAGAGGTACAGCGGCTTCGCGCCACACATGGCTAAGTCGTTCACCGTGCCGTTGACCGCTAAGTCTCCGATTGTCCCGCCTGGAAAGAAAATCGGATTGACAACGAACGAGTCTGTCGAAAGGGCAAGCCGCGTCCCATTGATCGAGAAGACCGCACCGTCATGAAGCGGACTCAGCAGCTCATTCTCAAATTGCGGTGCGAACATCTTCTGAATGAGTTGTTGCGTCAGCTTGCCGCCGCCACCGTGCGCGAGCAAAACGTGCTTATAGTTGTTGATGGGAACCGGACACGAATGGCCGACGGACAGATCAACAGTTGAATGAGACATTGGATCTCCTTACGTACAGGGCGCTTAAGTCACAACTACTTCTGGGGCGGACGTCCGGCCCAACCGGAAACGGCCAAAATGATAGTACGCGGCACAGGCGCCTTCAGAAGAAACCATCGGAGCGCCTAGTGGATGTTCCGGCGTGCAGCCGGTGCCGAACGCCGGGCACTGATGAGGTTTCTTCAAGCCCTGCAAAACCTGACCCGCAATGCATTCTTCAGATTCTCTCGTCTTGATTCCCTCGACGGAGAAGATCTTTTCCGCATCGTAGTCTGCATACTCGGGGCTGAGTGCGTACCCGCTGTTCGGAATCTCGCCGATGCCGCGCCAGTTGCGATTCGTTGTTTGAAACACCTCCGCCATCAGCTTTCGGGCGGGCACATTCCCTTCGCGCCGGACGGAGCGGGCATATTGATTCTCCACTTCCACTCGTCCCTCCTCCAATTGCCTAACAGTCATATACACGCCTTGCAAGATATCAACGGGCTCGAATCCGGTGACGACGATGGGCGTTTGGTAGCGCAATGCCAGCGGAATGTATTCTTCGTATCCCATGACCGTGCACACGTGTCCGGCCGCGAGAAATCCCTGAACGCGATTCGTCGGCGATGAGAGCAACGCTTCGATCGCGGGGGGAACGAGCACATGCGAACAAAGAACGGAGAAATTCTTCAGACCGAGCCGTTTCGCCTGCCATACCGCCATGGCATTTGCCGGGGCGGTGGTCTCGAATCCAACACCGAAGAACACCACTCTTTTCTCCGGACAACTCTGAGCGATCTTCACGGCGTCGAGCGGAGAGTAGACCATTCTGACATCTCCCCCTTCTGCCTTCACGGTGAGGAGATCTTTGGAGGAACCCGGAACGCGCAGCATGTCGCCAAAAGATGTGAAGATGACTCCCGGAGTTGATGCTATGACAATTGCCTTGTCAATCAGCTCAAGCGGAGTGACGCAGACCGGACAACCGGGACCGTGAACGAGCGTAATCTCGTCCGGTAAGAGCTCCTCGAGGCCGTACTTCACGATGGTGTAGGTCTGCCCACCGCAGATTTCCATGAGTGTCCACGGATGGGTGGTTACCTGCCGTATCCGTGTTGCCATTCTCTTTGCCGCCGCTTCACTTCGATATTCGTCAATGTAGCGCATTGTGGTGTTGCTCCTTGCTTGAGCCAGTTATGGACCTATGTAGTTCTCCGTCAATACCTGGCCACAATGTCCGCTATGGGGACCTTGTCGACAAGAAGATTTGATGACTCGATCCCATAGATCCATTCTTGGAAGAATTTCTGAAGATTCCGTTTCGCTACCCGTTCACAGAGGTTCTGGAACTTCTTGAAATCGATGGGCTGAGTGGTGAACTCATTGAGCATGTTACGGATGATAGACGCAAAGGTCTTCTCGCCAACGAGACGATAGAGGACATACAAGGACCAAGCTCCCTTCGTATAGGAATGCCTGCCGAGTTCTTTCAGCCCGTATCCGGCAATGGGAGTATTGAGAACTTGCGGATCGTATTGACCCCATTGGACAAAGTTACTTCGGCTTCTTTCCATATCCTCCTGAAGAGCCCTCTCCCCGTCGAAACGCTGGATGGCCAGTGCTTCGAAGAACGATGCAAATCCCTCATCAAAGAATCGGCATCGTTGTACGTCCCCCGCCGGTGTTGCGTTCCATGAATGCGCGATTTCGTGGTAGACTTCCGAAATCCTCAAAGAGTCAGTAAACGCTGCTGCGGTTTGTAGGAAATAGTAGTCGCCGGCTTGTGAGCCCCAGCCGTCGGGGATTTCAATAATGGTGTAGCCCTTGTAGCTTGTTGGCCTCCCGAACACATCAATATAGAAACTGAGAACGTCCCGCGCTGCAAGCATGACACTCCGCGCGCCAACGCTGTCCTGAGGGAGATGGTAGACAACGAGTTGATCATCCGGATTGTTGAGAACCCTGAATTTCGCCACGGCAACATCGATTCGCCACGTCGGTAGCTTGCTTCGAAAGGTAAACGTCGAGCTATCGGCATCGATTCGGACGTCGACCGTTTCTCCCCCGTGTGCAACACGGTAGTCCTTCGGAACCGTCACTGTCATGTCATATGTGAACTTCGTGTCGTTTGCAGCAAGGACACTCGCAAATGTTGGTCCTGCAAGCACGGGATACGCATACGTATCAGGACGCAGTAGGGAGTAGTTCTCATCTATCCGATCCTTTACATACGCCATCACTTCCGGATAGCCGAATATGAATCCGTCGTACGACAACATGATGGTGACCGAGTCACGTGGCTTCAGAGGAGAACGAAGATCAACAACGACTTCTCTTGCCTGGAGGGAAGGTTCATCGTGTAGTTGCACGATGTCTTGCTTGAATGGGAGTGAGAGGCCTGAAAGGTCGTGAACCTGCTTAACTGTGAGCAGACGATACAACAGAAAAGGAAGCCTCGAGTGTGACCTGGCCGAAGTGTTTTTTATGGAAAGCGTGGCCACGATGCCGACACGTTGCTCCTTGAGCTGAAATCGCACATTCAACTTGTAGTGCGTCACCGCCGGAAGTTCAGTACCCATTACCGCAGTCAGTTGAAATACGCAAAAGAAAGAACTTAGAAGAACGTAGTGCACAGTGGTTCCTTTCACATTTGTTTCCTGGTTTCGTCGCGCGGTTCATCCGCTTTCAGTTCCTCCAATCCTCCCTCCATCTGTTCGATCAGCTTGAGTGTCTCCTGGGCTTCCTCTTCATTCATCTTGCTGATCGCAAATCCGACGTGGACGATGACGTAGTCATCTACGACAACATCGGGGATCCATTCGAGGCAAACGCGTTTTTGGATGCCGCCGAAGCTCACTTTCCCCATGGCAGGTTGGACGGAATTGTCGATCTCGAGCACTTTCCCCGGAATGGCCAAGCACATGTTAGTTCTCCTCTTGTGGCTCAGGTTGTACGAAGGAAATGGCAACTCCCGATTCGATCAGCACGGTGTCTCCGACTCTGGCGTGCGGCAGAAAGCTGATCGGCACATGGACGATAGCTCCCTTCACTGTCACCCGCGCCGTCGTTGTACCATCCTGATCGTAAATCTCCCGAATCTCTCCTGTGACGATGTTCATCCGATGACCTCCGCTTCCTGAAGTTTATCATGAGTCTTCTTTGCCATGCGCTCCAGTGCGTAGATTTGTCCCAACGCGATACCGCCATCGTTCGGAGGGATACGCTGATGCCAATATGGGCGAATCCCATGCTGCGTCAGCAGGTTCACCGCTTGCTCGGTGAGATATTTGTTCTGAAAACATCCACCCGTGAGCACAACCCGGCTTTGATCAGTCTCCCGCGCCACACCCAGGATTGTCTGCGCGAGCGTGTTGTGGAATTTTGATGAAATGAGGCTCACGGGGATTCCCTTCCTGACATCGGCAAGAATTCCCTCGATGATCGGAGTCCAGTTAATGACGATCGCTGCTGCGGACTTGAGCAATTCGAAATCGTAGCGCTCATCCGCCATATTGTTCGCTGCTGCAAATTCCAGTTCCATTGCGGCCTGGCCTTCGAATGCGAGCACTTGCCGCAATCCGACAAGGGATGCGACTCCGTCGAACAGTCTTCCGACGCTCGATGTACGTGGACAGTTGATATTCTTCTCAATGGCTTGTCCAATCAGCCGTCTCTCCCCTTCTGTGAATGAAACGACACTGGCGATGTCTTGCCGCTGAAGCGCTGCGGACCCGAACATTTCATGCAGAAGCCCCAACGCGACCCGTCGTGGTTCTTTTATGGCGAGCTCACCCCCCGGAAGCGGAAACGTCTGAAACGACGCGACTCTTTCGAATGACGAGCCACTCGTCAGCAGAAACTCCCCGCCCCAGATCGTGCCGTCCAGACCCAAGCCGGTTCCATCCCATGAGACTCCCAACAGCTCTCCCTCCAGTTGATTCTCCGCCATGCACGCAGCAACATGCGCGTAGTGGTGTTGAATTGCGGTTATCGGCAGCGGCAGTGCTTTCGCGAATTGTGTGGAAAGATAGTCCGGGTGCAGATCGCAAACCACATGAGCGGGCTTTACATCGAAGAGACGTTTGAAATCTTCGATGACGCGCCGGAAGGCATGGAGCGACTCATGAGTTTCCAGATCGCCAATGTGTTGACTCACGAAGATGTTTGTTCCGACACTCAATGCGACGGTATTCTTCAGATGAGCACCGACGGCAAGGATTGGCGAGTGATGTTCTGTTTGAATCGAGATGGGGAGTGGCGCGTATCCACGGGCGCGGCGAAGTAGAAGCTCCCTTCCAAGCAGGATTCTCACAATGGAATCATCAACGTGTCTCACGATTGGGCGGTTGTGAACGAGAAACAGATCGGCAATTCCGTGCAACCGCTGCAATGCTTCGCGCTCATCCGCGCAAATCGGCTCGTCGGACAGGTTGCCGCTNNGTAGGGGAGCATGATGCCGAGATATGGATTGCAGGGGGCGACTGACTCTGCGACAGTCCCTTTTGTCTGTACTCGACGTTTCAACAGCACGATGGGAGATTCCGGCGAGAGGAGGGTTCTCTCTTCAAGATCCAGGATTTCGCATGCTTCCCTGATGCTTTCGAGTACGGGGTACATCAGGGCAAACGGTTTCTCCTCACGATGCTTTCGGCGGCGAAGTCGTTTGACGGCTTCCTCATTGCGCGCATCGACGAGAAGCTGGAAGCCGCCAATCCCTTTGAGGGCCACGATCTTGCCGTCCCGGATTGCCTCTTCGGCTCGTCGCATCGCATCATCCCGGACGCTTAGCACCCGGCCTTCCTCATCCCATAATTCGAGATGCGGACCGCACGTCGGGCACGCATTCGGCTGGGCATG
>DMMN01000064.1:0-155 GCA_003453835.1 Bacteroidota bacterium
CGCGTAGCCTGCGAAAGCTTTGTCACAACGGGCCTTGCGCTCGTCGGCGGCGAGATCACCACGCAGAAACACTACGTCGATGTCCAGAAGATCGTCCGCGACGTCATCAAAGACATCGGCTACACCGAGGCCGGCGTTGGCTTCGACGCTGATTC
>DMMN01000064.1:235-6078 GCA_003453835.1 Bacteroidota bacterium
CGCAGGTGACCGTGGAATATGACGGAAAAATTCCCGTGCGCATTCACACGGTTGTCGTCTCGACACAGCATGCGGAGAACGTGACGCAAAAGAAGATCAAGGAAGACGTTATCGAGCACGTCATCACCAGCGTCATCCCCGCCGAACTCCTTGACGGCAGAACGCGGTATTTCGTCAATCCTACAGGACGCTTCGTGATCGGCGGACCGCATGGCGACAGCGGCTTGNNCAGATCCAGGTTGCGTATGCGATCGGTGTCAAGGAACCGGTCTCGATCATGGCGCACACGTTCGGCAGCGGCATCATTCCAGACACATCGCTCGACGAGATGATCAAGCATTTGACGCGCGAAGGGGGTCCGTGCGACATGACGCCGGGAGGCATCATCAAGCGCCTCAACCTGCGACGGCCTATCTACAGGAAGACGGCGGCGTACGGTCATTTTGGACGAGAGGAAAGGGAGTTTACTTGGGAGAAGACGGATCTGATGAAAG
Source organism: Bacteroidota bacterium (assembly GCA_003453835.1). GTDB lineage: Bacteria > Bacteroidota > Ignavibacteria > UBA10030 > UBA10030 > UBA10030. The sequence goes on from DMMN01000064.1 coordinate 730, forward strand.
TGTTGAAGAAGGAGATGAAGTAGGGATGAGTGATTGGTGAAGAGGGAATAGGGAAGTGGGATGCGTGATGCGGGATGCGGAATGCGGGATGNNTGATGCGGGATGGGTGATGCGGGAGGCGGGAAGAGTAATGCGGGAAGCGGGATGAGGGATGAGGTGGATGACTCAACTAATTGATTCCTGAGCCGGTTGATTCGAAGAGGAGGAGGGGGAAATGAAGTCGTGGGGTGGATTGGAAGACCTGGAGGTCTACCGCCAGGCGCGCGAATTTCGAAAGGAAATGTATCGGGTCGCCAGAATTCTGCCCGAATTTGAACGATACAATACATGTTCACAGATCAGAGATGCTGCGAGATCATTGACAAACAATATTGCAGAAGGATACGGGCGCTATTACTACAAAGAATCGATCAAGTTCTTTCGCATTGCGCGAGGGTCGCTTGAAGAATTAGTGGATGATTTGAATATCTGCCTCGATGAATCGTATATCGATGAAGAAAAACACGCGTACCTGACTTCACAAGCGTTGCATGTTAGAAGGTTGATCGACGGATACATCAAATATCTTATGAAAAACTCAATCGGAGAATGAGGAAGAGAAGCTGACGATTCGATCTTCACCTCTTCCCTCTTCCCTTATTACTCATTACTCATCACCCATTACTGACATCTGACATACTATGGACTCAAAGTCGAACCTTTACAAAGTCAAAGACCTCTCCCTCGCTGCCGCCGGTAAGCTGCGCATCGAATGGGCCGAATCGCGCATGCCCGTCATGATGGCGCTCCGGGAAAAGTACCGGAAGACGAAGCCGTTGAAGGGCTATCGAATCGCCGGCTGCCTCCATGTGACGAAAGAAACAGCTGTCCTCGTGAAGACCTTCGTGGAGGCCGGCGCCGAGGTCTCCTGGAGCGGCTGCAATCCGCTCTCGACGCAGGATGACATCGCCGCCGCCCTTGCAGCGCAGGGGATCTCCATCTACGCGTGGCACGGAATGAATGTCGACGAATTCTACTGGTGCATCGAGGAGTCGCTCAAGTTCAAGCCGAACCTTACGCTGGACGACGGGGCAGATCTCATCTTTACAGTTCACAACAAACACCAGGAGCTTATCCCCACTGTCATCGGCGGTACGGAAGAAACAACGACGGGCGTTCATCGATTGCGCGCCATGGCAAAGGACGGGGCGCTGAAGTATCCCGTCATCGCCGTCAACGATGCTGAAACGAAGTGGGATTTTGACAATGTCTATGGCACGGGACAATCGACGCTCGATGGCATTCTCCGGGCAACAAGCGTTCTGCTTGCCGGAAAGAACTTTGTAGTTGCCGGGTTTGGCCATTGCGGCAAGGGCGTGGCGATTCGCGCAAAGGGCCTTGGGGCGAACGTGATCGTCACGGAGGTCAAGCCAACGGCCGCGCTGAAGGCGACGCTCGAGGGATTCCGCGTCATGACCATGGACGAGGCGGCAAAGGTGGGCGACATCTTTGTAACAGCCACGGGCGTGAAAGACGTCATCGTCGACAGGCATTTCAAGGTCATGAAAGACGGCGCGATCGTCTGCAACACCGGACATTACGANNTGATGAAGGATGGGCGACGGATCTACGTCCTTGCGCAAGGACGCCTTGTAAACCTTGCGGCCGCTGAAGGACATCCTTCGGAGGTCATGGATATGTCGTTCGCGAACCAGTTTCTCTCTCAGCTCCGACTTGCGGAATTCCATCACAAAGGACAGAAACTGGAAAACAAAGTGTACGACATCTCCACCCAGCAAGACCAGGAGATCGCAGGCATCAAACTTGCGACGATGGGATACAAGATCGACAGACTGACGATGGAGCAGGTGAGATATCAATCGGATTATTCTGCAGGCACATAAGCAGGCAGTATCTTGCCCCGAGCGACCGAAGGGAGTCACCCCGAGCGAGCGCAGCGAGCCGAGGGGTCGAGGGGCAGTCGGATTATTCGGCTGGGACCTGAAGTACCAGAAGGGACTGTGCAGTATGGAGTATTGAGAAAGAAGAAGGCCTCTGGGAAACCGGGGGCTTTTTTGTTGCTGATTGGCTCTTTGTTTCACGCTTGTCCTTTGCTGGAGGACGGGTCCTCGTCGATGATTCGCAAGCATGTTGCTTCATAAACTTAGACGCTTGCAACTGACATCATTGTAAGTTTTCCCTCCTACCCCGGTCTCAAGCCGGGGTTTTTATTTTTCCCGCAAACAAGAATCTCGCACACCTGATAAATGAATTCTCAATCCTAGCAATAAGACAACCGACGTACGGCAAAACCCGCTCGAATCGCACGATCATTCGATGGCACACTCTATGAGTATACGCTCATACACTCATGAGGATCGAACAACGACGATGACCGGACAACGCTCACCTGCGGACCTCGAAGCAGAGATCCTTGCGGCACTTTCTCATCCCAATCGTATCAGGATCCTTGAATACCTGCGCAAAGATGTTAGGTGCAACTGTGAGCTCGCGCCGGCGCTCGACCTTGAGCAATCCAACCTCTCGCGGCATCTCAAGATCCTGGTTCAAGCGGGCATTCTTGTTTCGTGGAAAGAAGGCCTGCGGGTAAATTTCAGGGTCACCGACGAACGAGTATTCAAGCTCGTGGACCTGGCACTCGCTGTTGCGAAGCACGGCATCGAAGAACGGGCGGGAGTCTTGGAGCAAGCTTGACGAATTCTCACCAACGAAGGAAACGACGATGACCATCAAGGTACTTGGTCCTGGATGCATGAACTGCAAGACGCTCGAACGCAGAACACTCGAAGCACTTGAACAACTGCACGTTGAAGCTCACGTNNAAAAGATCGTGGACCTTGACGGTATCATTTCATACGGCATCATGCGAACTCCGGGGCTCGTGATCGACGAAACCGTGGTATGGCAAGGAGGCGTGCCGACCGTTGAGAAGATCAAAGAACTTGTCGCGGCACGCATCCAGGTGAACTGAAATGAAAGAATGGATGAAGTTCGCGTTGCTCGCCGTCGCGTTTGCCATTTTCTATTTCGCTCCGATCGATGCCCCCATCGTGTTGGCCTCGATTTCCGCAGGCCTGTCGCTGCTGCATGAATATGCCCGGCTTCACGTCCTCACGTGTCTGGTCCCGGCCTTCTTTATCGCCGGAACGATCGCCGTGTATGTNNGTCCAACGACGAAGAAGTACATCGCCTACCCCATCGCCAGCGTCTCGGGCGGGATCCTCGCCGTCTGTTCGTGCACCATCCTTCCCCTGTTCACGGGCATCTACAAGCGCGGCGCAGGTATCGGACCGGCCGTCGCATTCCTGTTCACCGGTCCGGCCATCAACATCACTGCGATTCTGTTGACTGGAAGTGTGTTGGGATGGGATTTCGCGATCAGCCGACTGATCGCCGCCNNGCACGACCGGAACAATGCCAATGGAGCCTTTGCGACCGGATTGGGAAGTGACGTCGAATACTCAAACACGCTCATCCTCTTGTTCTTTCTCCTGCAACTTGCGATCCTCGTGCTTTTCGGATTGTCTATCGACCCCCTGTTTAAGGCGATCCTCATCATCGCCATTATCGCAGTGCTGCTCGGTATCGTGTTTTTCAAGTTCCAGAAAGAGCACAACCTGGCGTGGCTGAACGAGACCTGGGACCTCACGAAGAAGATCCTGCCGTATCTCTTTGTGGGCGTGTTCGTCGCCGGGATCATTGAAGTGGTGGTTCCGCAGGAGGTCGTCACCTCCCTCGTCGGCCAGAATTCCCTCCTGGCGAACGTCATCGCCTCTACATTCGGCGCCTTCATGTACTTCGCGACACTCACCGAGGTCCCGATCATTCAGAAACTCATGGGACTGGGGATGGGCCGAGGCCCGGCCCTCACACTCTTTCTGACGGGCAACGCCCTGAGCCTGCCAAGCATGATCGTGCTCTTCAAGGTCATGGGAAAGAAGCAGGCGCCGGCGTATATCCTGACCATCATGGTGCTCTCGGTGTTCGCCGGATGGCTCTTCGGCGAAGTGATCTGAGCACGCATCATGAAAAATGTCGCCATCCTCGGCTCGGGCTGTTCAAAGTGCAAGGTGCTCGAACAACGATTGCAAGACCTCAAAGCGGCCCACGCCCTCGATATCAGCGTCGTCAAAGTCACCGACCTGGAGCAGATCATTTCCCACGGCGTCATGATGACTCCGGGCCTGGTCATCGACGGCCAGTTGAAGAGCGTCGGGACGGTCCCTAAGGATTCACAACTACTGGAATGGCTCAAGGAATAGGACAATGAACTACCGAACACTCAACAGTCTGAGCCTCATCGCGATGTTGCTGCTCTCCGCGTCAGGGATCACCTTGGCACAATCACAGGCGGCGAAGTCCCAGCCAAAAGCTGCAGTCCCGACGGCACAGCCAGTTGTGACATTCATCGAACTTGGCTCGGTCAATTGCATTCCGTGCAAGGCCATGCAGCCGGTGATGAAAGCGATCGAAGTAAAGTACGGCGAACAGGTGAAGGTCATTTTCTACGATGTGTGGACAAAGGAACAGGCCCACTTCGCACAGCTACACAAGGTTCGCCTCATACCGACACAGGTGTTCCTCGATGCCAAGGGCGTAGAGTTCTTCCGTCACGAGGGATTCTTTCCCGAAGAGGCGATCGACGATCTCTTCCAGCGTCAAGGATTGAAGCTGCGAGTCAAGAGCTAGAGCATGATCGAGTCTCTTTTCACATGGCTCACGACGTCGATGAACGGACGCTTTGAGATCGCCCTCTTGGCATCCGCGGGATGGGGCGTTGCGAGCATCCTCCTCAGCCCTTGTCATCTTTCGAGCATTCCCCTCGTCATCGGCTATATCGGCAGTCAGGGACAGGCTGGAACGAGGCGGCCGTTCTCGCTCTCGCTCGTGTTTGCCCTTGGCATTCTCATCACCATCGGACTGATCGGAACGATCACCGCATCGGCGGGCCGTATGATGGGTGATGTTGGGGCATGGGGAAATATCATTGTCGCCGCCGTCTTTTTTGTCGTCGGCCTCTACTTCATGGACGTGATCACACTTTCATGGAACGGAATAGTTCCTCGATCAACTTTCGCCAAGGGATGGAAAGGGGCGCTTCTCCTGGGTCTCGTTTTCGGGATCGGACTCGGTCCATGCACGTTTGCCTACATGGCGCCGGTGCTTGGTGTTGTGTTCAGCGTGGCGACGACGAATCCCATCCGAGCAATCTCGTTGGTCGCCGCATTCGGGGCAGGGCACTGCGCGGTGATTGCCGTCGCAGGTGGTACTGCGGGAACTGTTCAGAAGTATCTCAAGTGGACGGAACGATCAAAAGGCGCGACGTACCTAAAACGCATGGCGGGAGGA
>DMMN01000334.1 GCA_003453835.1 Bacteroidota bacterium
CCCGCCATAGTAGGTAAACTCGTGAACGTTCACAGCTTGACTTTCTGGTCGGCAGGCGGTAATATTTGGCGAACTTTTCCCTCGCCGGCCCTGAGACGATACCTGACACACCGACTCTTTCCCCTCGTCGCCATCCTCGCGGTGATGCTTGCATCGCTACGCTGGATACCTATCACTCCGATTATCGCGTATGCGGCGGTGTTCATATCGTCCTCGCTCTTGTATTGGACTATTTGCCGACAAACGCTCCGCGGTGAAGCCTCGGATGAAGAACTCATCGTCGTTCTTCTGTTCCTTCTTCTCATTCGAGCAAGCTTCCTTGGAATGGATCCGCTCGGCTCAGATGACGTCTATCGATACATGTGGGNNGGTCGAGTCCAGGCGGCAGGCATCAATCCGTACACGTACGCTCCGAATGACGAGGAGCTTGCCCGGCTCCATACTTCACGGCTCCCTTCGATGGTAAACCATCCGGAGATGAAGACGATCTATTTCCCACTGACGCAATGGATCTTCTATGTGGGCTATCATTTGAGCGGAGAGAGCGTTTGGGGATTCCAGCTCCTTATCCTCCTCGCCGAGGTGTTGACGGTCATTGGGCTTCTTCTGCTATTGCGCGAGCTTAGAAGTGCGGCAGGAGAGTATGCACATTCGCCTTCGCCGTGGCACGTATTGATTTACGCCGCAAATCCGCTTGTGATCCTTCAGTTCTCCCTTGATGCTCACGTCGATGCACTTGGATTTCCGTTCTTGATCTTCGGGTTGCTGTTCTATAATAGAAAGAAGACTGAGCTTGCACTCATCTTCTTGGGGTTCTCATTGTTGATTAAGCCCGTCGCTCTGGTGATCTTGCCAATCCTGTTCCTGCGGGAACGCGGGTACATCAACAAGGCCAAAGTGATCCTTCTGCCGGCGGCGGTGCTTCTCATCCCCTTCGTTCCATACGCGTTAACGGGAAATCCTTTCGAAGCTCTCACAACCTTCTCGAAGCATTGGTTGTTCAACGGTGCGCTCTTCAGTATCTTGTTTCCAATCTTCTCCGACAATCAGACAACCCGTCTCTGGTGTTTCGGATGCCTGGCGATTCTCTTGATCCTTCTTTACATGAGCAAGAGGTCTCTGCACGAAAAGAGCGCGCTCGCGGTTCTCCTCCTGCTCCTCTGCTCACCCGTTGCGCATCCGTGGTATATGGGTTGGCTGGTCGTTCTCCTTCCACTTGCGCCTATCTCTAGCGGTGTCGCGCTCGCCGGGACGGCAAGTCTAACATCAATCACTTTCGTTACTTACCAACTGCACGGGACGTGGAAAGACTATCCCCTCGTCTTGGTTCTCGAGTACGTGCCTGTTGTGGCGCTCCTTCTCTATGATCTTTGGAGGGAACGAAAGACTCCCGGAACCAGTGCCGTGCTGCGTGATCCCGGCCCGGAGACGTCGACTCGACCTGATCTCAAGTAGCTGCTCGGCCCGCTGTGACATCTCCCGGCGCGGATCTGTGACGAATCTACTGAAGTCTTTTCTCCTCATCCCCTCATTTGTTCTTCTGTTCTCTCCTTATTATTCTCTCGTGCCCTGGGATGAATTGAATAGGTCTGGCCATGAAGGGCACCACCTACCTACCACTTTTTTCTCTGTTCAACCATCTCCCCACGGGAACATCCTTCCCCCTCGCATCGTCTATACATCACGAAGCTCCCGGAACAAAAACAAGAGATCTTGAAAGACATTAGTTTGAATTCAGTCCACACAAACATAGGAGGAACAATCGTGAACAAGCGTCGAGCTGGTGCCGTGTTGTTGGTCGTTGCTCTGTTTGTTGGAGCGGCGTTTGCGCAAAGTCAGGAGAAGGCGAAAGACTCCCGCACCTCACAAAAAGGCTGGCTGGGGGTTTCCATCCAGGACATCACCCCCCAATTGAAACGCTCGATGGATCTTCAGTCCACAGAGGGGGCACTGGTAAGTGAAGTCTCCGACGAGAGCCCGGCCGATTCGGCCGGCGTCAAGGAGGGGGATGTCATCATAACGTTCGATGGAAAGAATATTGAGGATGCGAGCGACCTCCAAGCAGCCGTCGGGAAGACGAAACCGGGGACGAAAGTGAGCCTCGTTCTGGTTCGGAAAGGGGAGAAGAAGTCGATCCAGCTTACGGTCGGCAAAGCTCCCCGCGAAAAAGGATTAGCCCTCTTCACTCCAAAAGATATCCCACAAGTAAGAGTTTTCGTGCGGTCAGGCCTCTTTGGCCTGAAACTGATGGAGGTGAATGATCAGCTCGCGGAGTACTTCGGTGTGCCGGAAGGCGAAGGGGTGTTGGTGGAAGAGGTCGAGAAAAAGAGCGGGGGAGACAAAGCGGGAATCAAAGCGGGGGATGTGATCCTTCAGATTGGCAAGAAGAGGATCGACGAAGTTCGAGACGTCGGCCGCGCGCTCAGTGCCTATGACGAGGGGGAAAAAGCGGAGATCGAAGTGTTGAGGAAGGGCGCGCGGAAGACTCTCTCTCTTGAGATTGAAGAAGAGGAAGACGCAGCGGACTATCGATTTTGGATGGCCCCGAAACAGCCCCGGAAGTTGCGGGAATTTCATTTCAACGAGATTCCCGATTTCGATTTGGACATTCCCCACATCGAGATTGATCACGTTGGGCCGGACCTTGATGCACTTCGGTTGAGGCTCGAATCATTGAGAGAGGGTCTGCACGATCGGCAACTCGATGTTCGTCGGCACATTGAGCGCGTTGTTCGGCCACGAGTTCGTTACACAATCACCGAGGTGATCTGAAGCTTCCACTCCGTAGATATTGCGAGATCCCTCCGGAGAAGCGGGCGTCTTCGTGACACACTCTGGAGGGTCTTGCTCTGTTCGACGTTTCCCCGTTAGACCAACCTGCCATTCTCACTCGCAGCAATCACACGCCAAGCGTTCTTATCTCTGGGAAGTGACGCCTGTGATGGCGTAAAGACACGCCATTTTCTCGATAATTTCCTCTATTCCTATGACTAAGAATAGTGGCACATAGCTTGCCCCTCAACGGAAGATGCTGTAGATTTTGGCAAAAAGGAGGGTGATGTCTACCTACTATTCGAGATTCGGACGTGTGTTCGATCTGTTGCCGGAAGTGATTCTGCTTCTCGACGACGGATACAGGATCATCGACCACAATGTCGCAGCCTCAAAAATCCTGGGGATGGCTTCAGATGAGATGCTGCGGTCTTCAGTGAGGGATATTGTTCCCTCGCGGCATCTTCCAGAGTTCATCGAGGCACTGGGAAGCTCCCAGAATTACCATATTGAATCGCAGTTCACAAAGCAGGATGGGACCATTATTGACGTCGCTGTCGACTTCAAAGTTCTGGCGACAGGCGAGACCAACTACCGGGTGATCATTGCCACAGACATCACCGAACAAAAGAAGCGCGATCTTGATTTTCTCCGGTTCTCGAATGTCATCCAGCACACGATCAATCCGATTCAGATCACGGACTCGAGCGGACTGATGGTGTACGTCAATCCCGCGTTCGAACGAGCGAGCGGCTATGCGAAGGAAGAACTGATTGGGAGGAATCCGAGAGTTCTCAGCAGTGGAAAGCACGGAACGGGTTTCTGGTCCGCTGTTTGNNCGCTGTTTGGAAACATATCCTGGCAGGAAAGGTTTGGGTCGGCCAGGTCGAAAACAAACGAAAGGACGGCAGCCCGTTTCATACGGAACTGCTCATCTCGCCCATCGTTGACGAAATCGGGAACGTCGTCGGATTTCTTGGCGCGCATCGCGACATCACGGAGCAGAAGATGCTCGAGCAGCAGCTTGTCCGCTCACAGAAGATGGAGAGTATCGGCACGCTGGCGGCGGGCATTGCCCACGAAGTAGGGAACCCCTTGACTTCGATCTCGTCCCTCGTTCAGGTCATCCAGCGAACGACGAACGACGACTTTGCGAAGGACAAGCTGGAGCTCATCAAGAATCAGATCAACAGGATCGCGCGGATCATTCGGGACCTTGTTGATTTCTCGCGCCCGTCGACGTATATCCAGCGTCCGACCGACGTGAGCAGAGTTGTGCGCGATGCGCTGAACATTGTGCAATATGGCAAGAAGATCAAAAACATCAAGCTCTTGGTCGAGTTGGAAGAGAATCTCCCGTCATTGACTCTGGTGGCCGACCAGCTCACACAGGTGTTTATCAATGTCTTGATTAACGCGGTCGACTCGTTCGACGGAAAGCCCGGCTCGATATGGGTCACCTCGCGCCAACGGGGATCGAAAGTGGAGATCGAGATCAGAGATTCCGGGAAAGGGATCGCCAAAGAAGATCCGGAGAAGATCATCGAGCCGTTCTTCACCACGAAGGAGGTGGGGGAAGGAACGGGTCTCGGCTTATGGGTGAGTTATGGGATCGTGAAGAATTTTGGCGGAGATATTCTTGTCGAGAGCGATTCAGGAAAGGGAAGTACTTTCACCGTTGTGTTTCCATTGAAAGGGATCTAATGGCAGAGCGTATTCTTGTTGTTGACGATGAACAGATCATCCGCGAGTCGCTCGGATTCGTGCTCAAGAAAGAGGGCTATCGTGTCGAGGAGGCGGGCAATGGCATGGAAGCGCTTGCGAAGCACGAAGCAGCACCGTACGACCTTGTCATCACCGATATCGAAATGCCTGAGATGCGCGGGGTGGATCTGCTGGAGCAGATCACAAAACGGACGCCGCAGACGTTTGTGATGATCGTGACGGCATACGGCTCCATCGAGACTGCTGTCGCAGCGCTCCGAAAAGGCGCCTATGACTATATTCTCAAGCCGATCGATTTCGACGATCTGCTTCACCGGATTCAGAAACTGTTCGAACATCGATCACTCCTCCTGGAGAACTCGCTGCTGCGTCAGGAGGTCAATCGAACGTACGACTTCGAAAACATCATCGGTCAAAGCGACAGCATGCGGCGGATTTTCGGCATCATCAAACGCGTGGCGGAAAGCGAAGGCACGGTGCTGATCACGGGCAAGAGCGGAACGGGGAAGGAGCTGGTCGCGCGGGCCATTCACTTCAACAGTCACCGAAAACAAAAACGGTTCGTCGCCATCAACTGTGGTGCGATCGTGGAAACCCTGTTTGAAAGCGAACTCTTCGGGCATAAGAAAGGCTCCTTCACCGGTGCAACGGGGGATAAAGACGGCATGTTCCGAGTAGCGGACGGAGGAACGATCTTTCTTGATGAAGTAAGCGAGATACCCCTGCACCTGCAAGTGAAACTCCTGCGCGCGATCGAACAAAAGGAGATCACGCCTGTCGGCATGACGGAACCGATCAAGATCGATGTGCGGATCATCGCGGCCACGAATCGGAACCTCAAAAGGGAAGTCGAGAACGAGAAATTCCGGGAGGATTTGTTCTATCGTCTGAACGTGGTTGAGATCGATCTTCCGTCTCTTTCCGAACGCGTTGAAGATATTCCGCTGTTGTGCCAGCACTTCCTCGACATGTACAAGAAGCAGATGGGGCGACCGATCCAAGGCTTCTCGAACGAAGCGATGAACGCAATGATTCATTATCAGTGGAAAGGGGAAGTGCGCGAGCTGGAAAACGTGATTGAGCGAGGAGTCATCTTCTGCGACAAGGAGTTCATCGGTCTCGATCATCTCCCGGAATACTTCCGCAACGTTGCGGTGCAATACCCGATCGAATCTCAGAAAGGCCACCAGACCCTGCGAGACGCTGTGAAAGTGTTCGAGCGGAACTATATTGAACAGGTGCTTACGCATCACAACCGTAACAAGGAAAGCGCCGCGCAAGCCCTTGGCGTCAGTCTTTCTTCCCTCTATAGAAAGATGGAGGAACTGAATATCCCAACCCGCTGACGTCAGTTCTGGGGACATCTGTTGATCGGCATTCCCCGATCCCCGTTTTCATACCTTCCCTCACTCCTCTGAGAACTGAAGCGAGGTTCAATCTGGGAGTCATTCGTCTGTCGTTGACCATTGTCGGCGCGGGTCATGGACGTTTATGTTCCTCCAAGAAGCGAGCTTCCTCTCACGATTCCAATTCCTGATAATCAAGCGTCAGCATCTTCTCAAAAATAAGCGGGACAAAATCATCTGATTCTGATCATATCGACGATTTTGCTCTGAATCTTCCGTCTTTTGGTTTGGTCAAAAACGACAAGGAGTGGCACGTTCCTTGCGAGGCTCCCAAGTGTCGGGAAGGGCTGCCCAGACCGACGAAACAACGAGAACAAAACCAGGAGGTATGTATGATACGATCAGGAGTGCAACAACCGTCCAATCAGTTCGTATTGGTGGCAGGCAATTTGAAAGATTCGGTTCGCGCATACGAGCGATCATTGATTATCGATGCGCTCAACGTCAATGGAAACGACAAGCGAAAGGTGGCAAAACTGCTCGGTATCAGCTTGTCTTCGTTGTATCGAAAGCTCCGAGAGCTTTCCATTGAGGGTTTCGAGGACAATGCGAAGGCCCCCGTGGAAGCAGGAGTGCCTGAGGTTGCCGAGCGATTGAACTAACATCTGCACGTTGCAGTATTCTGGAACCGAAGGAGGTCCCAGCGCTCGGTGGGGAAGAGCAACTCCGAGCGAACAAAGGAGTCCGGTTATGAAGATGCGTTGGTGGATCATGGGCCTCGTTGCCGTAGCGGTAGGGGGATCATTACTTTTGTTGAAACGCGCTCGGAAGAACGAAAACGGGGTGTTCCATTTCGTCGAGGATGAGGAAGCTCTGAAGAACTTCGGAGCGTTTCCGCCCGATATTCCGGAAACGGAATTCGACGGGGTGAATTTCCTCTACTAGCTGTCTCCGCTATATCGAGGTCAACGAAACAAGCCCGAAGGGTCACGGCATTGCTTTCTTTTTGGAGAGAGCAGCCGACCCTTCGGGCTTTTTGTTTTCTAATAATCGGCACTCGATTTTTGTGAAGAATTGCGAAAGGTTGCGCGCGATCAATTATTGCGCGCGTTATTTCTTCCCGATTTTCACTGTTTTGTACATCCGCCATTCCCACAATCTGCAAAGCGAGCGGCATACAAGTTGCCAATGTTCCAGCACGCCAATGTGCTACCGTTGTAAAATTCAATAGCGCAGCGGTGCTTGCCTAAACAACAGCACTCAAGATTTGGAGGTGGACATGAAACAATTGCTCAGAGTTGCGACACTCTGTCTCCTTGCGTTAATGGCCGCAAGCGTCTTGTTCGCTCAGTCGGTCAAAGTCAAGCGCGAGGCGATGTCGCCGGGACGCAGAAGTAGCGGCGCGCCCAACTACACTACCCCGGCAGGTCCTTGGTATGTATCCACCGGGCTGAAGGTGGTAGCGAAGGGAATGAAAGCATACTTCTCTGCAGACACGGTAGGATCAGGTGCGACGAAGGTCACATCCTTCGCGTGGACGATCGCCTCGAAGCCATCGGGCTCAACGGCAGTACTTGACAGCACCGACAAGAAGTATTCGAGTTTCACGCCCGATGTCACGGGCCAGTACGTCATCAATGTGTCCGTGAACGGAGGTGCGAAGACTTCCGCGGACACGATCTTCGTCTCCACCTACAAGGGATCCGCAACAGGACAGGACTGTGGATTCTGCCATGCACCGGGTACGCCGGCGAAGACGAACTACGAATCGTGGAAGACTTCACCCCACGCAACGATGTTCGCTCGCGGCATCACGGGTCAGCTTGAGAATGATATCGCAATGGGTGGCAAAGGAGCGTACGCAGCAAGTTGCTTCAAGTGTCACACCACAGGTTGGGAGAGCGTGACCGACAACGGCAATTTTGGATATCTTGCCAAGCAGTCGGGGTGGGATACGACGTGGTACAAGAACTTGCCGTTTGCAAGCGGCGATTACTGGATCGGCTACAAAGATTCAACTTTGTGGAAAGGAATGTCGGCGGGCATGCAATCGACGGGGACGATCGGTTGCGAGGCCTGTCACGGACCCGCGAACGACCACGCAACGACGGCCGACAAATCAAAGGTGGATGTAAAAACGATCGGATCAGGCGTCTGTCTGCAATGCCACGACGCGCCGAAGAAACATCGCCTTGGCAGCTACTGGCAGGCTTCAGCCCATTCGAACCTGCGATTAAGTTCGAGTGAAGCGAGCCGCACTGCATGCTATCCGTGCCACAATGGCGACGCGTTCATCAAGTTTGCAAACGCATACAATGCCGGCAGGTCAACATTGACATCTGCCGACTCTGCAAAGATCACGGTGCTTGCCTCGATTACTTGCGCAACGTGCCATGATCCCCACGGTAGCTCGAACCCGAGACTGCTGAGAATTGTGAAGAGAGATACGCTTTTCAGCGGCTACAAGATCCCGACAGGATTCGGCGGCAAGAGCCAGCTCTGCATGAACTGCCATCGGGCACGCGCAAAAACCTTCACACAGGTCACAAACCAAAAGAACAGATTCGCGGATCGCTTCTATCCGCACTACAGTCCGCAGGCCGACATGTATGTCGGTTCCAATGCGTGGGAGTTCGGCCTAAACCTGAGTGGTCTTAATACCCACGGGAGCGTGAGGGATGGTTGCGTCACATGCCATATGTCCGAGCGTGTGAACGGCTCAAGCGTCCACTCCGATCACGAAATGTCGATGGAAGAGGAAGTCAATGGCGTGAAGGTTGACAAGGTCGAAGCCTGCAAAGAATGCCACGGGAACATCACGAGGTTCGACGACATCAAAGCGATGCTGGACTATGACGGAGATGGCAGGATTGAAGGGGCAATCTCCGAGGTAGAGGGTTTGCTTGCCCTGCTCAAAGCAAAACTGCCGAAAGATCCTTCTGGCGAACCGGTCACGATGGCCCGGGACTCCATGGCGGTGAAGAACCATCCGCAGTACCCCGGCGTCCTCGGGGCGCTGTTCAACTACAACTTTGTCACGCATGACATGAGCAAGGGTGTTCACAATACAAAGTACACCATTGCCATTCTGCGTGCATCGTTGGGTCTGGTCACGGGCGTCGATATGGATCCTTTGCCGATTCCTGCAACGTACGATCTGAGCCAGAACTATCCGAACCCGTTCAACCCGACAACCGAGATCCGTTTCTCGCTACCGAAAGCGTCCGACGTCAAGCTCGTTATCTATGACATCATGGGGCGGGAAATCTCGACACTCGTCGACAAGAACCTGGAAGCCGGTGGACACAGGGCGATGTGGAATGGTCGGACCGCAGAAGGCAAAGTAGCGCCAAGCGGCGTCTATTTCTATCACATCCAGGCCGGCGATTTCACGGCCACGAAGAAGATGGTCATGTTAAAGTGAGTTCTCCTCGGCTGCAGAGCCTCGCACTGTCATCAATCGAGTGATGAAGAACTCTGCAACCGGTCATGAGATTGAGAACCCGCAAGGTTTCCTGCCTTGCGGGTTTTCTTCTTTTTGGGAAGTGAAAGTTGCAACTCTTGAATTTTGGGAATCCCCTCTGTCGCAACTTTCAACAGGGGGATTCGCTTTTCCTTTTTTTCGTTCCTTTGTGCTCGCTCCCCGACCGAGAAGCTATGTGGCATACATCTTGAACGAACTTCAAGACGGAAGGGCAAGTTATGGATACTTGGACGCAACCTGCAGGAAGTGATCGAGCAAAGATGACGACTTCGAAATCACAAGCGAATTCCGTGCTCGTCTTTAGTCCCGACCCGGACTTGGCGAAGAGCCTATCGCTTTTGCTCGAGGACAAGTTTGCCATCGTCTGCGAAACGAAGCTTGAGAATCTCAAACAACGGATCGACACGACGGCCCCCACTGTCCTGCTGATCGATTTGTTCGCCTTTCCATCTGATATTATCAAGGAGACGGAGGTCATTCGTGGAACGCGAGGAAAGATCCCGGTCGTTCTTCTGCGAGTCAATCGTCATCTGAATCCTGATGTGGAAGAGGATATTCGAAATGTTGCAGATGTCGTCTTGTACAAACCACTTGATGGCAACTCGGTCGGCGATGCGATTCAGCAGCTTCTAAAGACGCCCTGACGCCGTCCCGAGCCCACCAAGCATTGAGGGCGCTGCGGGAAAAGGAGGGTACGTCAATGATGAATGTGGCGGATGTAACGCGAGTCAAACAGGCCATGTTGCAGCGCGTGGACCTGACGCTGCGGGAACAGTTTCATCAAAGTCTAACAGAGGTGCTCACCGAATTGCGTATTCGAAACGTTCTCACGGAAAAGAACCCGACGCCGGAAAACGTCTTCGAGGTTCTGCTGCAAACGCATGTTCTCGGCTATGCATCCGACTCGAAAGTCCTCAACCTCCGGGACGCACTCGAGCGATTCACCCATGGTTCCTTCGGGAGTTGTTCTCGTTGCGGAAGAGAGTTGCCGATCGAGTTGCTGGAAAAAGATCCGACTGCGACCACATGCCCGACGTGCCGGCCCGCTTGGCTCAAAGAGCGGCACCATTGAGGACTCAAGCTTCTGTACTTGGTGAAGGATCTTTGAAGTGGATCCGAAAACGATGATGAACCAAAAGATCAAGATGCTTCTCGGCGATGTCGAGCGCATCACGACCGTGGTCTCCTCCGCCGAGGAACGGCTCGCTCAATTGCACGTGAGCCGCCCGGAGGGGGCCAAGCTCGTAAGCATTAGGGAAGAACTAGCCGAAGTTCATACGCGGTTGGAAGGCGTGCGCGAATTCGTTCTTGCGTGTCAATCGAAGGCGAATAGAAAAACAGCTGAACAGGAAGATATCGATGTTTGGCTGTGAGGCACCGGGCGACCGTCGGATCGAACTACTCACCCGGCACGGCAAAAAGGGGAACGGATTGAATTCATACTGGGAACTTGTGCAGGCAAGGATATGCCCGAAGTGCTACAGCGGGGACAAACGAGGGAATTGCATGATTTCCGCCGGCAGCGAATGCTCCCTCAGGGCGTTTCTGCCTGAGATCGTTACGACCATCAACAACATCCACTCTCATTCCTACCAAGCCTACGTCGAAGCCCTCCGCAACAACGTCTGCATCAACTGCGACGTTCGTAGACCCGACGGTACGTGCTGGAAACGCGAGGCGCTTGAGTGCGCGCTCGATCGATATTACCCCCTGGTTATCGAGACCGTTGAACGTGTGAAAGCGGACGTCCGGAATGATCGTTTCGTACAGACCGTTTCGTGACGCGTGTTGCTCCCAGACCACATAACAAACCACAGAGGGAGAAGTATGTTTGAAATTGTCGCAAAAGAATCACTTGCACCGGTGCTGACGAAATTCGTCATTCGTTCGCCCTTCATTGCTCGAAAACGGAAAGCCGGCCATTTCGTCATCCTGCGAGTCGATGATCACGGAGAACGCATTCCGCTCACCATCGTCGACTCTGATGCGGAGTCCGGAACGATCACGCTGATCGTCCAAACGATTGGAAAGACCACGAAGCTCCTGAGCCTGAAGGAGAAGGGAGACACGTTGCTCGATGTCGCCGGTCCCCTCGGCAATCCGACGCCCATCGAGAATCTTGGAACCGTTGTGTGCATCGGCGGCGGTGTGGGAACCGCCGAGATCTTCCCGATTGTCAAAGCACTCAAGGAAGCCGGCAACAGGGTCGTTACGATTATCGGTGCCCGCAACAAAGACCTGGTTATTCTGGAACGGGAGATCAGCGAAGTGAGCGACACCCTCATCATCGCAACGGAGGACGGCTCGCGGGGCCTGAAGGGACTTGTCACCGATGCGCTTAGCGACTACATCCAGTCCAACGGTCACATCGGGGCCGTTTACGCCGTCGGTCCCATCCCCATGATGAGAGCCGTTTCCAATTTCACGAAACCATTTGACCTGAAGACCTTTGTCAGTCTGAATCCGCTCATGATGGATGGGACAGGGATGTGCGGCGCGTGCCGCGTAACGGTCGGCGGTGAGACGAAGTTTGCATGCGTCGACGGCCCGGAGTTCGAGGGGCACATGGTGGACTTTGACGAGCTCATCGCCCGGAATAGAGCGTATGCCGATCTTGAAAAACAATCGCTGGAAAGGTTCGAACGTGAACTCGCCGAGGGAGGTCTGATCCATGGTTAATCCGCTGAAGCCCTCCGAGCGCATGAGGATTCCCCGACAGGCACCGATCGAGCAACCGCCGGCGATACGGAACCATAACTTCGAAGAGGTCTCGCTTGGTTTCAACGAGGACCTCGTGACCCAGGAGGCACTTCGCTGCCTCGACTGCAAGAATCCTGTTTGTATCGACGGATGTCCGGTGAGCATCGACATCCCCGCCTTCGTACGACTCGTTGTCGAAAAGAAATACCTTGAAGCCGCGAAGAAAATCAAGGAACAATGTTACATCCCGGCAATCACCGGGAGAGTCTGCCCGCAGGAACGGCAGTGCGAGTGTGAATGCCTGCTCGGTAAGAAGCACAAACCTCTCTCGATAGGAAAGCTGGAGAGGTTCGTCTCCGACTACGAACGACTCTACGGCGACAACACGCCGCCGGAGATTCACGCTCGACGAGAAGAGAAGATCGCTATCGTCGGAACGGGACCTGCCGGCCTTACGTGCGCGGCAGAGCTTGCACAGCGTGGTTACCGGGTGACCATGTTTGAAGCGCTCCATGCAGCGGGAGGTGTCCTGCGATATGGCATTCCAGAGTTTCGGCTTCCCAAAGCCATTCTCGACGTTGAAATCGAAAACGTGAAGAAGCTTGGAGTCGAGATTGTCACGAACTTCATCATCGGCCGCACGGCAACCGTAGACGAGTTGCTTGACGACTTCGGCTTCCATGCCATCTTCCTCGCCACCGGGGCGGGTTCGCCAAACTTCCAGGGAATTCCCGGCGAAAACCTTCCCGGCGTCTACTCCGCAAGCGAGTTCTTGACGAGAGTGAACTTCATGCGGGGATACCTCTTCCCCGAGTACGATACTCCCGTGAAGATCGGAAAGCGTGTGGCTGTCGTCGGCGGCGGCAACACGGCGATGGATGCCGTGCGGACCGCCCTTCGGCTGGGTCCCGAGAAAGCCTATCTGATCTACCGGCGCACGAAACGAGAGATGCCTGCACGCGCGGAGGAGGTGGATCACGCCCTCGAAGAAGGAGTCGAACTTCATGAATTGACTGCCCCTATCAGAGTCATCAGTAACGACGGAAGGTGGGTCAGCAAAATTGAATGCGTGAAGATGCAGCTCGGCGAGCCGGGATCCGATGGGAGGAGGAAACCTGTTGAGATCCCAAACTCGAACTACATCCTCGAAGTCGATACCGTCATCATCGCCATCGGCCAGAATCCAAATCCAATCATCCAGGCAACGACGCCAAACCTGGCTTCGACCAAAAAAGGAACCGTCGTCGTCGACGAGAACGGCCAGACGAGTCGGGAAGGCGTCTTCGCTGGAGGCGATCTCTCTCGTGGCGGTGCCACGGTTATTCTCGCCATGAGGGATGGCAAGCTTGCCGCCACATCGATTCATCAGTACTTGGAGAAGAAAGCGGTCGAGCACCATCTGGCCAAGACTGCCGTGAGTTGACCCTCTCCTTTGGTGGGGTTCACTTGACTGGTTATTCCATTTGAGTGGGCTCCGTCTCTCTTTCCTGAGTTGTGCGAATCCACTCCCTATCTTTGGTTGGTCGGACCAAGCGAATTTCCTCCTTGCTTCTGATTTTGCGAAAAAGGCCGGTGGTTTCTCACTATCGAGAAATCCACAGCTTCGTTTCTCCAAATTTCTTTGTATCTTCTCGCCCGGTTCCCTCCTTTCGATGGAACAGGAATTGCGTAAACAGAGCAGTTCTAAACGCTCGAAGTCCAACATTGAAAACTATTGAGGTCACCAAATGTCATTTCCCTCTCAGAACACGAAAGATGTTACTAGACCGAAGGTGACGATCGACGGCAATGAGGCCGCCGCATTCGTCGCACACAAGTTGAACGAGGTCATTGCGATCTATCCCATCACGCCTTCGTCCAACATGGGCGAGTGGGCGGATGAATGGTCTGCACTGGGTCGAAAGAATCTGTGGGGTACGATCCCTCTCGTCATCGAGATGCAGAGCGAAGGGGGGGCTGCCGGTGCGGTTCACGGAGCGCTTCAAACAGGAGCGCTTTCAACGACCTTCACCGCTTCGCAGGGTTTGCTTCTGATGATTCCGAACATGTTCAAAATCGCTGGTGAGCTTACATCCACAGTTTTCCACATTGCGGCCAGATGCGTCGCAACGCATGCCCTTTCAATCTTCGGCGATCACAGCGACGTCATGGCCGCACGGCCAACCGGCTGGGGGATGTTGGCCTCGAACTCTGTACAGGAGGTGATGGATTTCGCTCTCATCGCCCACGCCGCGACGCTCGAAGCCAGGGTGCCGTTCCTCCACTTCTTTGACGGTTTCCGGACTTCCCATGAAGTGATGAAGATCGAGCAACTGACCGATGACGACTTCAAGGCAATGATCGACGAGAAGTTGATCTTTGCGCACCGTGCACGGGCTCTTTCCCCCGAGCGACCGGTGATGCGGGGCTCGGCACAGAATCCCGACGTCTTCTTCCAAGCACGCGAAACCGTCAATCCCTACTACAAGGCATGTCCGGAGATCGTTCAGAAGACGATGGACAAATTCGCTTCCATCGTCGGGAGACAGTACAAGCTGTTCGACTACGCTGGTGCGCCTGATGCGGAGAAGATTGTCATCATCATGGGATCCGGCGCGGAAACGGTCGAGGATACGGTCGACTTCCTGGTGGGACGAGGGGAGAAGATTGGCGTCATCAAAGTCCGACTGTTCCGCCCTTTCTCCGTTGAACATTTCATCCGGGCAATTCCGGCAACGGTAAAGACGATCGCGGTCTTGGACCGGACGAAAGAACCCGGAGCTTCCGGTGAGCCCCTGTATCAGGATGTGGTGACGAGTATAACCGAATCGTTCATCAACGGAGAGACGCCGTTCAGATCTCTTCCACGAATCATCGGGGGACGGTATGGTCTCTCGTCGAAAGAGTTTACTCCCGCCATGGTAAAAGGTGTGTTTGACGAAATGAAGAAGGACCGGCCGAAGAACCACTTCACGCTCGGCATCCTCGACGACGTGAGCAACACAAGCATCGACTACGATCCGTCGTTTACGATCGAGGCCGATGATGTCGTCCGCGCGATCTTCTTCGGCCTCGGCGCGGACGGGACCGTCGGCGCGAACAAGAATTCCATAAAGATTATCGGAGAGGATACAGACAATTTCGCGCAAGGGTATTTCTTCTACGACTCCAAAAAGTCGGGGACGACGACGACGTCCTATCTCCGGTTCGGTCCTCGTCCGATTCGTGCGCCGTACTTGATCGACCGTGCCAATTTCATTGCGTGTCACCAGTGGTTCTTCCTGGAGAAATTCGACGTGCTCAAGAGCGCGGTGCCCGGCAGTGTGTTCCTCCTGAACAGCATCTACGGCCCGAATGATGTGTGGGAGAAGCTTCCCCGACACATTCAGCAACAACTTGTGGACAAGAAGATGAAGCTCTTCGTCATCGACGGCTACAAGGTTGCTCAACAAACGGGCATGGGGAGCAGGGTGAACACGATCATGCAGACGTGCTTCTTCGCCATATCCGGTGTGCTGCCAAGAGAGGAAGCCATTGAGGCAATCAAAAATTCGATCAAGAAGACCTATGGGAGAAAAGGCGAAGCGGTCGTCCAGAAGAACTTTGAGGCAGTCGATCAGACGCTGAGGAACCTCTTCGAGGTGACCGTGCCGGAGAGCGCCACGAGCACGATGGAACTTCCGCCCCCGGTCGCAGACATTGCTCCGGACTTCGTGAGAGAAGTGACGGCCAAGATCATCGCCGGTGACGGTGACGCGTTGCCGGTCAGTGCCTTTCCGATCGACGGAACATTTCCGACCGCCACGGCGATGTGGGAGAAGCGGAACATTGCGCTCGATATTCCCGTTTGGGAATCTCCAATCTGTATTCAATGCAACAAGTGCGCGTTGGTCTGTCCGCACGCGGCGATTCGCGTAAAGGTGTATGATCCGAAGCACCTCGAGCACGCACCCGCGACATTCAAATCGATGGACTACAAGGGAGCGGAGTACAAGGGGATGAAGTACACGGTGCAGGTTGCGCCGGAAGATTGTACCGGTTGCGAGCTGTGCGTCGAGGTCTGTCCCGCAAAGAGCAAGTCGGAGGTGAAGGTGAAGGCCATCAACATGAGACCCCAGCCACCGATCCGCGACGCTGAAAGCGAGAACTTCGACTTCTTCCTGAAACTTCCCGAAGCGGATCGAACGACCGTCAATGCGGAAACCGTGAAGGGGAGTCAGTTCTTCCAACCGTTGTTTGAGTTCTCCGGAGCGTGCTCGGGTTGTGGCGAGACGCCCTACGTGAAATTGGTGAGCCAACTGTTCGGAGACAGGACCATCGTTGCCAATGCGACGGGCTGCTCCTCGATCTACGGCGGAAACCTCCCGACCACACCCTGGACGCAAAACAGCGATGGTCGGGGTCCGGCGTGGTCGAACTCCCTCTTTGAAGATAACGCCGAATTCGGATTGGGGATGCGACTGACAGTGGACAAGCATACGGAGATGGCGCGCGAACTCGTCCAACGGCTTTCAACGGAAATCGGTGGTGAGCTGACGAAAGGTATCCTCGAAGCGGACCAATCCGACGAAGCCGGAATCTATGAGCAACGCGAGCGCTTGCTGGCCTTGAAGGAAAAACTCGAAGGGCTCGACACGTCGGAAGCCCGGCAATTACTTGCCATTGCCGATAACCTCGTGAAGCGATCCATCTGGATCATGGGAGGGGATGGGTGGGCCTACGATATCGGGTTCGGTGGACTTGACCACGTCCTAGCTTCCGGACGAAACGTGAACATTCTCGTCCTGGATACGGAGGTGTACTCCAATACGGGCGGCCAGATGTCAAAGTCCACGCCTCGCGCAGCTATCGCGAAGTTCGCGGCAGCCGGAAAGCCGACGGGAAAGAAGGACCTCGGCCTTATTGCCATGACCTATGGCGACGTCTACGTCGCCCGCGTAGCAATGGGAGCTAACGACGCACAGACGGTTCGCGCGTTTCTTGAAGCTGAGGCGTACGAAGGTCCTTCGCTTATCATCGCCTACAGTCACTGTATCGCCCACGGCATCGACATGGCCAAGGGAATGTCGAACCAGAAGATCGCCGTCGAGACGGGGTATTGGCCGCTCTTCCGTTACAACCCGAAACAGGAGAAGGAAGGGAAGAATCCGTTCAAGCTCGATTCGAAGGCTCCGAAACTTCCGTTGAAAGACTTCACCTCGCTCGAAGTCCGTTTCAACATGCTCGACAAGAGTTATCCGGAGCGGGCAAAGGAGTTGAGCCGACTTGCGCAAGAAGACGTCACCACGCGTTGGGCAGTGTACGAGAATCTGGCGAAGTCGAGCAATGGCGAGGAGAAGAAGACGGTAGCCTAGTGCCCGACCGAAACAAGTTGTGACGAAGAAGCCACAGACGAAGGATACAATGTATGGATCTCTCGACCCGCTATCTTGGACTTACGCTAAAGAACCCAATTGTCCCCTCAGCCGGTCCGCTCTCTCATTCGCTTGACAGCATGAAGCGGCTGGAAGACGCCGGCGCTGCGGCCGTTGTAATGTACTCCCTTTTTGAAGAGCAAATCGAGCACGAGGCCGCGGCGCTTGAACACTACATTGAACGTACGTCTGAAGTTCATGCCGAAGCCGCCAGCTACTTCCCCGAGCCTGCCGAATATAACCTCGGACCCGATCAATACCTGGAACTCCTCGGGCAGGCAAGGCGTTCGCTCGAGATTCCGGTGATCGCGAGCCTCAACGGCGTGTCCAGCGGTGGCTGGATGAGCTACGCGAGGCGGATGGAGGAAGCGGGTGCACATGCAATCGAGCTAAACGTGTACTTCATCCCGACCGACCCGAAGCTGACGAGCCAGGAGGTTGAAGATCACGTTGTGAACCTCCTTCACGAAGTGAAGAACGAAGTCAAGGTTCCGGTTGCGATGAAGCTCAGCCCGTTCTTCAGCTCGTTTGCGCACGTGGCTACGCGCCTAGATCGCGCGGGGGCAAATGGGCTCGTGCTCTTCAATCGTTTCTATCAGCCCGATCTCGATTTGGATGAGCTCGAGGTGAAGCCGGGAGTGGTTCTCAGCACGTCGGATGCAATCCGCCTTCCGTTGAGATGGATTGCCATCCTCCACGGGAAGGTGAAAGCGAGTCTTGCCGCCACGAGCGGTATCCACACGGCAGAAGATGTCATCAAGATGATCATGGCCGGAGCGGACGTAACGATGATGTGCTCGGCTCTCCTCAAGCATGGTCCGCAACGCATCTCGGAGGTCCTGACTGATGTTGAGAGGTGGATGGTCGAGCGCGAGTATGTCTCGATCGAACAGATGAAGGGAAGCATGAGCCAGAAATCCGTGGCGGATCCATCTGCGTTCGAGCGCGCGAACTATATGAAAGCGCTGAACAGATACAGGTGAGAAGTAAGTCTACTTAGCGTTCTGAAACATGGAAGTTTTTGGAACCACCGATGGCACACAGCCGGAGGCCCAAGAATGACAAACGCGATAGCGTTTGACAAGTTAGAAGTACGACTTCGCTATGCCCGCCCGCGGCCACGGGAAGGCGGGCGGGCGAGCGTGGTCAACAGTTGAGTAATTGCGTGGAGAAGATGGAATTTGTAGAAAGGCTCTTTGGCTTGGACCTGCGCCCATAGCCGCTGGATTTCCGTCGTTCTGGGAGAAAGTCATTCTGAGCCGAGCGGCTTCCTTCCGCCCGGCTTTTTTGTATCACCTTCGTCATGTTCGGAAGGCTGACCAGTTGCCATTCCCAATAGTGAGAACAAATCAAATAAATCAGACCCTTCTGTGCCATTTTCCCGGTCATTCTGCCCTGTCGGGAATGGCACGTATCTTGTCCTGAATGCGGGAATATCAACGAGGCTGATTTGACAACTACACCATCTGCTCGAGTCGAAAAGAAGAAAGCCATCATACCGCTTCATCGTACGAAGAAGGGACAACGAATTAGGATTCACTCCATGCCCCACGGCCCGTTGCGGGCGCAGTTCATCCGCATGGGAATCAGCGAGGGAGATAGTGCGACATGCTTCGAGCGACTCCCCGGAGGCACGGTCGTGCTTCAGAAAAACCGGCAACAGATTGCAATTGGGAGATCCCTCGCGAACGAAATCCTCATCGTGATTGTGGATGAGTCGAAGGATTGAAATGAACGAATCAGAAGACATGCCGAGACATTTTGAGAAGCACCGCCACGTTGAGCTTTCATTCCTCCAGAAAGACACCGGGGCGACGAAACTCGTGTTGGTCGGGAATCCGAATGTCGGAAAGTCGCTCCTCTTCAACAGCCTGAGCGGCGTCTACATCGACGTCTCGAATTATCCCGGAACAACCGTCGAAGTCGTTAAAGGATCATACAAGCACTATGACGTGTACGACACTCCGGGGATTTATGGAGTGTCCTCGTTCAATGACGAAGAACGTGTTGCCCGTGATATCATTCTGGAAGCGGATGTCGTTCTGAACGTTGTCGACGGCACGCACCTGGAGCGGGATCTGTTCCTGACGCAGCACCTGATCGACATGGGGAAGAAGGTCACCGTGTTGCTCAACTTTATGGATGATGTCGAGAAACATGGAATCGAGATCGACATTCCGAAACTCTCTC
Organism: Bacteroidota bacterium; assembly: GCA_003453835.1. Taxonomy (GTDB): domain Bacteria; phylum Bacteroidota; class Ignavibacteria; order UBA10030; family UBA10030; genus UBA10030. Next base: position 19,611 of record DMMN01000334.1, read on the forward strand.
ACTTCCTTGGCGTGGATGTCGTGCCTATCTGTGCCGTGCGGGGAGTCGATGTCGATGTCATGGACCTCGCTATTCGCAGCGCACGGGAGGGCGTCCAACGAAACGAACTTCATAGAATCCTCCACACAATGCTGAGCAAAGTTGGATCACAAGCCGAAGCCCTGCTGGTGCTTGAGGGTGATCCGTCNNAGCAGGAGGAGATCTATGTCAATCGCCGCAATCGCGTTAACTATGTCGTGAATCAAATCCTGAGCAGCGGCTCAAACACCGACCGTTGGCGTGACCTCTTGAGTCGATGGTCGATTAGCCCGTACACGGGTCTCCCGCTCCTCCTCGTGGCATTGTATGGGCTGTATCTGTTTGTCGGAAGGTTTGTCGCTCAGGACGTCGTTGGCTTTACCGAAGGGGAGATCGGGAAGGGGCTCTGGGAACCTTGGATCCGGAACGTGGTCGGCGCGATGATTCCCGCTTCTTCGTGGTTGAACGTCCTTTTGGTCGGCGAGTTTGGAATCGTCTCGATGACCGTCACGTACGTGCTCTTCCTCTTGTTGCCGCTTGTCGCATCGTTCTATCTTGCCTTGTCGGTCATGGAGGATAGTGGATATCTTCCCCGCCTTGCTACGATGGTTGATCGCGGATTGACGTTCTTGGGTCTCAATGGTCGCGCGGTCATCCCCCTGATCCTCGGCTTTGGGTGCGTGACATCTGCCACAATAACAACTCGGCTCTTAGGGACCGAGCGTGAGAAAACCATCGCGACGGCAATCCTCCAATTTGTAATTCCGTGTTCGGCACAAATGGCCGTTATCGCAGCCCTTCTTGCAGGAGCGGGCTTTCTCCCAATGTTGATCTACACTGTCGTAATCGTAGCAGTCTTGCTGACCATCGGTACCGTCCTGAACCGTGTGTTGAGAGGCGAGTCGGCTCCTCTCTTGCTCGATTTGCCTGTGATGCGGTTGCCGAGAATTTCAAACGTCGCACGAAAGACGGCCGTCCGGACGTTCGGCTTCATGAAGGAAGCGATCGGATGGTTCTTCGCCGGCGCGCTTGTCGTCGGCATCGCGCAGATGACGGGGGTCCTCCAGTTCTTTGTCAATCTCCTTTCTCCGGTGACGACCTATTGGCTGCAACTGCCGCCGGAGGCTTCGAAGGCCTTCATCATGGGCGTGGTGAGGCGCGACTTTGGAGCGGCAGGATTGTACGATATGGCACTGAGTCCGCTGCAGATCCTCGTTGCACTCATCACCATCACCCTGTTCGTACCTTGCATTGCTTCCCTGATGGTGATGATGAAGGAGCGGGGTCTGAAGGAAGGATTCGTTATTTGGATAGGCACGTGGGTTGCCGCTTTTGCCGTCGGCGGGCTCGTCTCCCAAATCTTGATGTGATACTATGGGCTTGAAGCAAACAACAAGTGAGTCGTTCGAGGAAACGCGCAGAGCCGAGCTACGGGGGTGTCCTCAGTGCGCGTTCAGAGTGACAAATCCCTTTGTGCAACGGTGTCCACGGTGCAATGCACTGCTGCCGATGAGGGAAGTGTACTGTAACGGGTGTCTTCACAGCGCAACGTGCCCTGTGACTCAGGATCAGCAACACAATCAATTGTCTCCGTAACGCTGTGAGGGGGGTGCCGCAATGATCAAAGTGGATCAAGAACTTCTCGAAACGATGAAACTATTCGATCGGCCCGGGCCGCGGTATACAAGTTATCCGACGGCGCCGATGTTCTCCGTCGAGTACGACGACAAGAGGTTCGAGATCGACGTCATCCGCAATAATCACGAGAATCCAAGCCCGCTATCAATCTACGTTCATATCCCATTCTGCGACACCCTCTGCTACTTCTGTGGATGCACGACGATGATCACCCGGAACCGGGAACAGATCCGGGAGTACCTGAATGCTCTCGAGACGGAAATCGGTCGGATGTCCGCCTATATCGACCGCGACCGGAAGGTGACACAAATGCACTGGGGGGGAGGCACCCCATCGTACCTCGATCCGGATGAGATAGAGGGATTAGCCGGCTACATCAAGCGCAGATTCCAATTCGTCGAAGATGCGGAGATCAGCATTGAGATTGATCCGCGCGGCCTGACCTACGAACATATGAAAGCGTTTCGTTCGATTGGAGTGAACCGAATCAGTCTGGGTGTGCAGGACTTCAACGAGCGAGTGCAGGAAGCCGTGCACCGGATTCAGCCGGAGGAACTCACGCGACAGACGATGGAGTGGGCGCGCGAGTTAGGCATTCAGAACATCAATATCGATTTGATCTACGGCCTCCCCTTGCAGACCCTGGATACGTTTCAGACGACGTTGGAGAAAGTCGTCGATCTCTCCCCAAACCGGGTGGCGGTCTTCAATTTTGCGTACGTCCCCTGGATGAAGCCGCATCAGAAACTGATTCACGCCGAGGATCTGCCGGACGCGGAGTCGAAACTGAGGCTGCTTGGCGCGTCGATCGAGACCTTGACACGTGCGGGGTACGAGTACATCGGGATGGATCATTTCGCGAAACCGGACGACGAGCTGGCAATTGCGCAACAACAAAAAGCGCTTCACCGGAATTTCCANNTTCCAGGGATACTCGACGAAGGCGGGAGCAGATTTGTATGCGTTCGGTATGTCTGCCATCTCCCACTTTGGTGACGTCTATTCGCAGAACGCAAAGTCCCTGCCGGAGTACTACGACAGCATTGAGCGAAAGCGGTTCCCGACGGTCGTCGGCTACAAAATGACGCGGGATGATCAGATTCGAAAGTTCGTCATCATGCGATTGATGTGCGACCTCGAAATCGACAAGTCGGAGGTCGAGGATTTCTTCGATATCTCGTTCGATGAGTACTTCGATTCATCCCTCGATCAGTTGTTCGATTTCGCGCGTCTCGGCATGATCAGAAATACCCTCGGTAAGATCTCGGTCGAAAGCACGGGGAGGCTCGTACTGCGGAACATTGCAATGTGCTTCGACGCCTATCTCGGCAGGTTCAAAGAGAAGCCTCTCTTCTCGAGGACCGTCTGAGTGGATTGCTCACGAGGATCAAAAAATAATACTTGACAAAATTCCGGAATAGAACTAGATTAAGATAAAAGACTCCGAATTAAACCATGAGCATCATCTTCAGCCGCCAATGTGAATACGCACTCCAGGCGGTCACATACATAGCCTTGAAACCGTCTGGTGAGATGACTTCCATCAAGGAGCTGGCGAAGATCTTGGATATCCCCTATCACTTCCTCGGGAAGATACTTCAGAACCTCGTCTACAAGGGCCTCCTCATTTCGCAGAAAGGGCCTTCAGGCGGATTTGCGTTGGGGATGGCGGCAAAGGATATCACTCTCTTTCACATCGTGGAAGCGATCGATGGCGTGGACTTCACGAACAAGTGTGTACTCGGATTCCCGGAGTGCTCAGGGAAGAACCCATGTGCGGCACACACCCATTGGGGGAATCTGAGAGACGGGATCTACCAGATGCTTGTCAGCAAGAACATTGCCGAGATGGCCAAAGACATGAAGAAGCCCGAATATCAATTGGCCGCCGGGTAGGTTGGTTTTTTTTGAATCAATTTCAGACTAATTGATCTGATAACTGCATGATTCTCGCTCCGTTGTCGAGTAGCTCGCTCAGCGACGGATTGCGTTTGAAGAAGGCGATCAGAATGAAACTGGATACCGATACATCGACCTCGTGGTCGGGCTCCGCTTCTGAGCCGGAAACGCTTCCGGTTCCGTTGGCTCGCACCGGAGAAACATCCCGCGATTCTGAGCGTGCTAATGCGCCGGCGAAATCTCCGAAACCACGCTTGAGAAAAATTCCTCCCGGATTGCGTCGCCGTCGGATCGTCTTTTCGATGGAGCCGGTGTGGTACAAACGTCTCGTTTGGCGCCTGAAGGAAGATCCGCAGTTCCTTCGCTCAGCCGTACAGATCACCTTCGCACTCCTGTGTGTGTGGATCGGAATCGAATTCCATCTTTTCGTCCGGTGGGGAATGTCGGACGGAACGGAGTCATTCTTCTCACGCCCCCCCGGAGTCGAAGGATTCCTGCCGATCAGCGCTTTGATCAGTCTGAAGTACTGGATGCAGTCGGGAATCATCAATACAATTCATCCTGCTTCTGTCTTCATTCTGATTGCGATCCTCCTCATCGGACTTCTTCTCAAGAAAGCGTTCTGCGGCTGGCTGTGTCCCATCGGAACCATCAGCGAATCACTCTGGATGGTGGGGCAAAGGCTCTTCGGTCGCAACCTGAACGTCACGAAATGGCTCGATTATCCCCTGCGCTCGCTGAAGTACCTCTTGTTGTTCTTCTTTGTGTACTCCGTCTGGCAAATGGATGTTGCCGCACTCAAATACTTCATCCATAGCCCCTACAACAAAGTCGCGGACATCAAGATGTACCTCTTCTTCGCAGAGATTTCATCGTTTGCGCTCTGGACGATTGTCGTGCTGATACTGCTTTCAGTCGTGATCAAGAATTTCTGGTGTCGGTACCTCTGTCCTTACGGGGCGTTGCTCGGGATGGCGAGCTGGTTCAGCCCCCTCAAGATCACCCGCAACTCATCGACGTGCATTGATTGTAAGCTCTGCACGAAAGCGTGTCCGGCGGACATCAAGATTCACAACGTCGCCAGAGTATGGAGCGATGAGTGCATGAGTTGCCTGAAGTGCGTTGAGGTGTGTCCCGTCAAGAATACGTTGGAGATGAGAACACGCAACAGCTCCGAGCCGGTTCCATCCTGGGTGCTCGGATCCCTCGTGGCGGGCGTGTTCGTTGCCGTGACGGGACTTGCCATGCTCACCGGAAATTGGGGAAATGAAATTTCCAGGGAAGAGTACGCGAGGAGATTCCAGGAGCTTGATTCACCCGTCTATCAACACTTTCGTGGAGAGGTTGCGCCCTATGGCCCGCAAGACTGAACAGCCGTTGGATTCCAATCTCAGCGTCATGGAGTTCTATGACGCCCTTGCCCCCGAGTACGACGAAATGACGGGATTCCAGAAACGGTTCGTTCACGAAAAACCGTTCTTCCGTCTTCTTGTGGAGAAGTTCGGAATCCGGACGGCACTCGATGCGGGGTGCGGTACAGGATTCCATTCCTTTCTCCTCGCCCAACTTGGGGTCGATGTGACGGCTGCGGATATCTCACCCGAAATGCTGAAGATCGTCAGACGGCACGCGAAAGAGTTGGGCGCAAACGTGAAGGTGCTCGAATCGAGTTTCCAATCCTTGCCCCGGCTGGTGCCGCAAGCGTTCGATGCGGTCGTGAGCATGGGAAATTCTCTCGCCCATCTCCTCACGGCTGACGAACTTCGGGCGTCGCTCGAGTGTTTCTCCTCGATCCTGAAGCCGGGAGGTGTGTTGTTCCTGCAGAACCTGAACTACGATCGGATCCTTGCACATCGGGAGCGGGTGCAGAGTGTGAAGGAGCACGGAGAGAAGACCTTTGTCAGGTTCTATGATTACACGGAATCCGGAGTCTCGTTCAACATCCTGACGATCGACAAATCAAATCCGTCGACTCAACAATCCCTCCGATCGGTTCCGTTACGGCCAATTTTGAAAGACGAGTTGCTCGAGACGCTGAGAGGATGCAGATTCGAG
>DMMN01000082.1:0-321 GCA_003453835.1 Bacteroidota bacterium
CGTTCCCCATTCAAAGTATGCAGTGGTTGATGAGCCGTTCGGATTCACACTTCCGTTGACTGTGGCGGAGGTTGAGCTGACAGCCGTTGCTGCACTTGTGCTGACTATGGGGGCAGAGCCTGATGCGGACGTTGTGAAGCTCACGATCGAGCCTCTCTGAGTTCCCGCACTGTTTTGTCCCACTACGCGATAATAGTACGTTGTACTTGCACTCAAGGCTGTAAGATTTGCTGATACCGAGACCAAACTCATCCCTGAGCCGATAGACTGTGAGGATGTCGTACTGGATGTCACTAACGTGCTGCTCGTTCCCCATTCAAA
>DMMN01000082.1:335-4333 GCA_003453835.1 Bacteroidota bacterium
ATCACCAGCCGCAAGGTTTCTCGGCCCGTCTCCTAAGCTGAAATCCACTTTGGTTGCAAATGATATTGTTCCGCTTGAGCTTGTATTCCGAAGCACCGAGACAGTCTTGCTGCTGAAATTTCCAACCGCAAGATCGAGCTTGCCATCGCCATCAAGGTCGGCTATCGCGACGCCTTCTGGGGCAGTCCCTACAGTGAAGTTTACTCTCGTAGCGAAGGAGCTCGACGTGATACTTCCGCTTGTGCTGGTATTCCGAAAGACGGAAACAGAAGCCCCGCCGTCGTTCGTAACGACGATTTCAGCCTTCCCATCCCCATCCAGGTCACCGATGGCAATGGCCACCGGACCGCTGCCTGTGGTAAAATCCACCCTTGTCGCGAATGAGTTTGAAGTAATACTCCCGCCCGTACTTGTGTTCCGCAAGACTGAGATGGTATTGCCAAGGATATTCGAAACTGCGAGATCAGGTTTCCCGTCACCGTCCAGATCTCCGACGGCAACAGAGTACGGATTACTGCCTGTGGCGAAATCGACTTTCGTGGCGAAGGAGCTTGCCGTGATGCCTCCGGTCGTTCCCGTGTTTTCCAATACGGAGATCGAGTTGCCTCCACCGTTCGCGACTACAAGATCAGGTTTGCCATCGGCATTGAAATCTCCTATGGCGATCCCCCTCGGATTGGAGCCTGTCCCAAAATCCACTTTTGCCGCGAGCGAACTCGTGGTGAAGCTGCCGCTCGTGCTTCGATTACGAAAAACCGAGACGGTGTTGGCAAACTCATTGGTGACGGCTATGTCGAGATTCCCATCCCCATCAAGATCGCCACTTGCGAGCCTCGCTGGAACGTTTCCCGTGGTGAAGTCCACTTTTGCGGCAAACGAGCTGAGAGTAATAGTACCCCCTGTACCAGTATTCAGAAAGACCGATAGAGCATTGCTTGTACGATTGAGAGTTGCAAGGTCAGATTTACCGTCTCCATCGAGATCGACCGCAACCACGTCATACAGACTGCCCGAGCCCGCGCTAAAATCCACACTTGGAGCAAACGATGAGGCATCTATGTTACCACTCGATGAGAACGTAACGACAAACGGATTTCTTGAATACGCCGTCAACCCGTTCACGGTCACTGTTATTGGCGCGTTGGTTGCCCCTGTCGGAATAGTCACGGTAAGAGAAGTTGAGGTAGTAGCTGTGACCGTGGCCCTCACGGCGCCAAAGTAGACGACGTTGTTGGCAGCCGTCGTGCTGAAGTTTGTGCCGGTAATTGTGACAGATATGCCGACGGGGCCGGAGGTCGGAGAAAAGCTGCTAATTGTTGGTGCGGCCACTGCCGTTGCGGTCGTTGCGTTTGCCGCATAGCTTTTCGCCCCTTCAAATCCGGTGGAGTCAACGGCGCTGATCCGATAGTAGTACCGGGTGCTTTGGCTGAGACCGGAGTTGGCATAGAATGGAAGTGTCGTTGAATCGATCATTGAAACAGCGCTGGAATCTGTCCCTCGATAGATCTTGTACCGAAGGCAACCGATCCCTCCTCCGCCGTTTTGCCACGTAAGCGTAATGGTAGATCCGGATGCCGAAGCCGAGAGAATCTTGGGTGGAAGTTGTAGATTGAACTCACTCGGTGAGCGGGCTTTGTTGGAGATGCGGACTTCGTCGATCAGCCCCCGAAATGCCCCTGGCCCTCCGCCTCCAATCAGCAGCGGTCCCGTATTGTCTGAGCTCCCTTGAGTAGAAACCTGACGGATTGCATCCAGAATGCCATCGACATAAAGACTGACCGTTGACGGTGTGAACACGCCTCCAACGTGGTGCCACTTGCCGTCATTGATTCGCCTCGTGCCTTTAGCGCTCGTGGGGTTGTGTCCGATTTCATTGTAGAGCGCCATTTGAATTGTGCTGTCGGGCAGAACTTCTGAAAGCCATCCTTTTCCTGTAGCGTCGCGTTTGTGATGCGGACAGTTTTGCACATCCGAATTATTCAGTGTGTTGATCCACGCCTCGATGGTAAACGGGCTTGTCCCGAAACTAAGCGACTGCGCGTGAGCGATGTTGACTAGTTCGCCCGTGATTGAGTAACTCCTGGCCTTCCCAAATCGTCCATTAGCAATCGTCGTCCCGGTAGCCATACCGTTGTTCCCTGAGCCGCTTGCATCGCTTACCGTGGAGCCGCTCGTCTCGTTCATATGGAGAAGAAGGACAGTGTTGGCGTCCGCTTTGTACTCGCCAGGGAGTAACAACGGCGGAGCCCCTGCGTTCTTCGTCCCTCCATACGCACCAAGATCGATTCTGCCTCCGTTCGGTGAGGGTTCATCACCCGGTGAATCGCCCGGATCGCCTGCATCAACGCACGGGGAGTTCGCTTGCAGGCGAAAATCGAGATTCAAAGTATCGCTAAACTGGGGATTAAGCGAGATGTCCCCCAAGCCCGGATTGGAATCGAATCCGGTGTAATTGAAGCTGTTTCCGTAGACACAGTTGTATGTTCTGGCCGCGGCGGAGGAGGAGTTGGTGGCGAACCCCCAGCTGCCGAAGACAATGATGTTGTTCTTGATGACGGGTGTGCCTGTACCGCTAGTGATCTCGATTCCGTACGAGCATTTGAAAACGGTGTTGTTCACAACGATCGCCCCACCGTTCACCTCGATTCCGGGCACGAACGATCGACTGCTTCGGCGGATCACGTTGTTTCTCACAATCGTTCCGTTGTACGCCTTGATCACCGCGTCCGTGGGAACGCCTTGTGCATCGAAGACGAAGCCTTCAATAACCGACCCGGCGGTGTCCCGAATCATTATCGCGCCCACGCCGAGCATGATCGTCTTATTGACAAAGATATCGCGACCGCTCTCCGAGAAAGTGCTTGAATAGCCTCCCTTCAGAACCACGCTTGTCAGGGGAACCACGCTCTCGCTGTATGATCCGCTCGCCACCTTGATGGTGTCACCCCTGCCTGCTCGCGCGAGCGCCCGCTGGATAGTCCGAAACGGGGCGTCAGAAGCCCCGCTGTTTGAATCGTCTCCCGACGTCGCCACGTGGAGCGCCTTTTGGAGGATTGAAGTCGTGAAACTCACGATCGAACCCCTCTCCGTGGCGGTGCTATTCTGTCCGACAATTCGGTAATAGTATGTCGTGTTAGGAATCAGGCCGGTGAGGTTTGCGGTGACGGACACGGGGCTGGTCCCCGATCCTACAGATTGCGAAGACGTTGATGAGGGGCTGGCAAGTGTGCTGCCGGTTCCCCACTCGAACATCGCGGTCGTCGAGAAGCCGTTCGGATTTACGGAGCCGTTCAGTGTGGCGGAGGTCGCTCCGATATTCGTCGCGGCTGACGTTGTTACGCTTGGGAGGAATCTGTTGAAATAAAACGCGCCGATGTCCGCGCGTGTGCCGTCGGGATCGAGCGGACTGCTCGGATCTCCCGCGTCGATTGCCGGCGAGCCGGAGCGGAGCTGGTAGTCGCCGCTCGTTCTATCCACAAAGAGAGGGTCGCCTGCGAGATTGTTCTTGCACTCCGCCACACTTGAGTTCAACGAGCTCGCCGTGTAATAGTCTGTCGTCCCTGCATCGCGATAGAGTCCGGAGCTGTTCCCCTGAAACAGATTGTACCACACTCTTCCGGTGACGCTTGCGACCTCTTCTTTGATTCCATAGCCGGTGTTGAATGCGATGATGTTGTTGACGATATCAGGCGATGCGCTCCCCATCGCAAATCCCCCCATTTGAATCCCCCCACTGCTGTTTCCGACAATCGTGTTGTTGATGATCTGCGGTCTCGAGGAGTTATTGCAACGTATTCCTTCGAGNNGGTACGAAACGATTGGACGACTCGTGGAACCCTCAATTGTCAAGCCGCCCCCTCTGTAGGAATTTCCCGAGTTACCGGTAACAAGGTTGTTCTTGATGGTCGGCGACGAGTTGCTTACGAAAATTCCGCTGCCGCTATTCCCACTGATGATGTTGGAGGTTATCAGAGGCGAGGAGTTCACAATGTAGATCC
>DMMN01000179.1 GCA_003453835.1 Bacteroidota bacterium
GCCTGTCACCGGAACGATCCTCCGCACTCTCATTGCGGAGACTTCAGCAATGAAAACGTGCGTCGGTTCGATTTCTCTGTCGCAGTTTCCGCATTGTAGTTTGGTGGTGGGTAGCTTACCTGTCTGAATCACCTCTTTGCACCATCTCTTGAGAGCTGCTCGTGATGTCAGGCGTCGATCCGGCTCTTCAATGAGATGGCCGCAGTTGTCATGCCGTGCGGAGTACATGACAAAGTACTGGGCTCTTCGTTTCGGTTTCATATCGTCGAAAGATGCTTCCTCTCAGGACTCGGGCCGATCCGTGCGTGAAGATCCGTCAGACCCCAAATGAGAGGTACGAGACTGATCACCCCACATTGCCTAAGTGTCTTCCGCTGGCTCGTGTACCCTATGGTTGGTGGAAACTTGAGACAACATAGAAATTCTCTCCTCGAATGTCAATCCTCATGAATGGATGATCCCACACACGTTGTGGGCTCCCTTCTGAGTGGATATTTCTGGGGATTCTCACGACTGCAATAAAGGCCTTTCTCGTTTTCTGAAACTGATTCGTATCGCCCTTCAGCCGGAAGGAGATTCGAGTTTTCTGCGCCCTTCGCAATGTAATCTCACCTTGCTTCTTTCCTCAAAAGGCATAATATTTGCCTCCCCAAATGGACAAACGGGAGACCCTCCTCAATGATCCAGCATTTGGAAGGAAATTTCTATGTCCAGCATGAAGTCCTCTCTCAGTTTTTTTGACAACGTCAATCTGAATTTCGACAAGGCCGCGCAATTTACGAAGCATCCTGAACGACTTCTCGATCAGATCAATGCGTGCAACAGCATCTATCATTTTCAATTTCCCATTCAGGCGTGGCGGGTTGAGCATAGCCAACACAAACTCCCGACAAAAGGAGGAATCCGGTACAGCGAAGATGTGAATGAAGATGAAGTGAAGGCGCTTGCCGCGTTGATGACATACAAGTGCGCCGTCGTGGATGTCCCGTTCGGCGGGGCGAAAGGGGGGATAAAGATCAACCCGAGAAGCTTCACAACCCCGCAGTAGCAGCGCGTCACCCGCCGATATACCGCAGAGCTTGTGAAGAAGAACTTCATCGGCCCCGGAATCGATGTTCCAGCCCCTGATTATGGAACAGGCGAGCGCGAGATGGCATGGATTGCGGATACCTACATGACGTTCAATCCCGACCAGATCGATGGGGCGGGATGTGTGACAGGAAAACCGATCAGCCAGGGAGGAATTCGTGGAAGGCGAGAGGCAACGGGTCGCGGTGTGTTCTTCGGCATCCGAGAGGCGTGCAACAATGCCGAAGACATGAAGTTGATCGGCCTCACGTCCGGCGTCGAAGGGAAACGGGTCGTCGTGCAGGGACTTGGAAATGTCGGCTACCACGCTGCGAAATTCCTGCAAGAGGCAGTCTGTGTGATCGTGTGTCTCGCGGAGTATGAAGGGGCCATCTTCAATCCGAAAGGTCTCGATGTTGACGACGTCGTAAGACATCGGAAGGATACGAGATCGATCCTGGGTTTTCCCGGTGCAACGAACATCCCGAAGTCATCGGAGGCCCTGGAGCTCGACTGCGATATTCTCGTTCCTGCGGCTCTCGAGAATCAGGTCACGAAGGAAAACGCTCCGCGCATCAAAGCGAAGATTATCGGAGAAGGCGCCAATGGACCGACGACGGCTGAAGCAGAAGAGATACTCCTGAAGAACGGTGTGATGGTCATGCCCGACATGTATCTCAACGCCGGCGGTGTGACGGTCTCCTATTTCGAATGGCTGAAGAACCTCCAGAACGTCAGGATGGGACGAATGGGGAAGCGATTTGCGGAAACTTCGACGACGCGGCTCATCATGACCTTTGAGCAGAAGACCGGACAAATGCTCACGCCTGATGAGAAGAGAAAACTGACTCACGGTCCTGACGAGGTCGACCTGGTGAACTCCGGACTCGAGGATACGATGATCGTCGCGTACAACGAGATCAGAGAATTCAAGGACAGGTACGAGACGAGCGATCTTCGGACGGCAGCATTCATCAGCGCCATCGACAAGATCGCCCAATCGTATTTGGAACTCGGCATTTTTCCGTAGCGCCGATCGTTCTCTTTTTTGACTTTCCGCCCATTCCTATTCTTACTTCACCTGGACTTTTCTCAGGTCTTGGAAAGAGCGGACTCGCTTTCTCTGGTAATTCTGAAAGTTCAGCGGTGTTTTCGTGGAATAGAAGTTGACTTGCTGGCGGCAAACGTAGGTCGCCGATGTGAGGTTAGGTTATTCCCTCTGTTTCGGATGTTCCTTACTCAAGGCGGTTGAGTTTGGAGATGTGGTTCGTCAGCATACTTAGGTGAGGACGACCACATCCCTCAGACAACATATCCCACAACCATATTCAATCAACACAAAAGACGTCTGCAGTTCTCCCGTAGATTTGCAGCGCGCTCAATGGAGGAGCATTTATGTCCGATTATGTCAGCAGCTTCATGGCCCATGTGAAAGCGAAGAACCCAAATGAGCCGGAATTCCATCAAGCCGTGCAGGAGGTGATCGAATCGCTAAGTCTGGTTCTCGAACGCTACCCGGAATATCGTTCAGCAAAAATCCTGGAACGCATGGTCGAGCCGGAACGCGTAATCTTGTTTCGTGTGCCTTGGATGGATGACCAGGGCGAGATCCATGTCAATCGCGGATTTCGGATCGAAATGAGCAGTGCCATCGGTCCGTATAAGGGAGGGTTACGATTTCACCCCTCCGTGAATCTCGGCATTCTCAAGTTCCTGGCGTTCGAGCAAGTGTACAAGAACAGCCTCACCACGCTCCCGATGGGGGGCGGAAAGGGTGGTTCCGACTTCGATCCAAAAGGAAAGAGCGACAACGAAGTGATGCGCTTCTGTCAGAGCTTCATGAACGAACTTTATCGCCACATCGGCCCGGACACGGATGTCCCCGCGGGCGACATCGGCGTCGGCGGACGCGAGATCGGTTTCCTTTTCGGTCAATACAAGAAGTTGCGGAACGAGTTCAGCGGCGTGCTCACGGGAAAAGGATTGAACTGGGGCGGTTCGCTGATTCGTCCGGAAGCGACAGGGTACGGGGCGGTGTACTTCGCGGCAGAGATGCTTGCCACGCGGAGCCAATCGCTACAGGGAAAGGTCTGTCTTGTCTCCGGCAGCGGCAACGTGGCGCAGTACACCATCGAGAAAATCAATCAGCTTGGCGGCAAGGCCGTTACCCTCTCCGACTCAAACGGCTACATTTACGATGAGGAAGGGATCGATGCCAAGAAGCTCGCGTTTGTCATGGAGTTGAAGAACGTCAAGCGCGGCAGAATCAAGGAGTATGTTGAGAAGTTTCCGAAGGCCGTCTACACGTCGCTCGACGTGAAGCTTGACCACAACCCGCTCTGGAATCATAAGGCTGACTGCGCATTCCCGAGCGCAACGCAGAACGAGATCAATGCAAAGGATGCGCAGAACCTGGTCAAGAATGGAGTCTACGTCGTTTCCGAAGGCGCCAACATGCCGACGACGCTCGACGGCGTAAGAGTCTTCCTCGATGCGAAGATTCTTTATGCGCCGGGGAAGGCTGCCAATGCAGGCGGCGTC
>DMMN01000103.1 GCA_003453835.1 Bacteroidota bacterium
CTGGTTTTGCCAAGGACAAGGTGGATGATGGGGAACTTGGGCTCGGTTTTGTAGGCCAGGGACGAGCCGGACATCAATTGTTTGGCGCGCTCCTCGGGATCAGGGGTAACGCTGCCGCTCTTGGGGTTGGGCATCAAGCCACGCGGTCCTAGTACGCGCCCGAGCTTTCCGAGATCGCCCATCACATCGGGAGTAGCGATAATGACATCGACATCCGCCCAGCCTTTCTGGATCTTTTCCAGATAATCCTGAAATCCAACGTGGTCGGCGCCGGCGGCTTTTGCCTCTTCGTCCTTTGGGGGCTTCGCGATCACCAGAACGCGCACTGCTTTGCCGATGCCATGAGGCAGGGCAACAGTACCTCGGATCGCCTGATCAGCCTTCTTCGGGTCGACGCCCAAACGGACGGCGATATCCACCGCTTCAGAAAACTTCGCCGAAGCGGTCTGTTTCACTCTCACAACGGCATCAGCAATGCTATAATCTTTCTTCTCGACCTTGACGGCCACTGCCTTGTAGCGTTTGCTTCTCTTTTTCATACGATCAAACTCGCTCGTTAAGGAGATAGGATGAAATGGTGCATCTTAGTCTTCAACCGTAATTCCCATGCTGCGCGCAGTCCCGGCTACCATGCTCATCGCGGCATCGACGTTTGCGGCGTTCAGGTCCGGCATCTTCATCTCCGCGATTTCGCGCACCTGCTTCTTCGAGACCTTTCCAATCTTGTTGCGGTTCGGTTCGCCGGAGCCCTTCGGCACCTTCGCAGCCTTCAAGAGTAACGTCGCCGCCGGTGGAGTCTTCGTGATGAAGGCGAAGGACTTGTCGCTATACACTGTGATGATGACCGGGATAATGAGACCTTGCTGGTCCTTCGTTCGCGCATTGAACTGTTTGCAGAACTCCATGATATTGACGCCCTTCTGACCGAGGGCGGGACCGACCGGAGGAGCAGGATTTGCCTGGCCGGCGGGAATCTGAAGCTTGATGAATCCGACTACTTTCTTTGCCATGATGTTTGCCTTTGAAAAGAGTTATTTTTCAGACTCAACTTGAGTAAAATCCAACTCGACCGGGGTCTTGCGTCCGAAGATGCTGACCATGACCTTCACCTTCATCTTTTCCCCGTTCACCTCCTGGACAAAACCGGAGAAGTTATTGAAAGGGCCCTCCACCACCTTCACGGGGTCGCCGACGCGGAACGGGATCTCGACAAGCTCAACGTCTTCCCTCGACTCCATCTTCCCGATGAGCCTTCGCACTTCATCTTGATGAAGTGGAGCCGGATTGTTCTTATCAGGGACAAATCCTAACACGGAAGGAGCCTCGAGGATCAGGTGGATCGTCTCTTTGTCGAGAATCGCCTCAACCAGCACGTACCCCGGGAAGAAGTTCTTTACTTTTGCCTTCTTCTTTCCATCCTTCACCTCGATAACTTTCTCGGACGGAATCATCACGTTTGCAATTCTTTCACTCAGATTCGCCCGTGCGACTTCCTGTTCGAGATAGGCTTTGACCTTCAGCTCGTGACCGGAGTAAGTTCGAACAACATACCAACGTTTGTCCAAATCGTTTTCTTCCTCTGTTACAGGATTGCCTGGAGAGCCTGACTCAGGAGCGTATCAATGCCCCAAGTAAAGACGGCAATGATGAGCGTGACGATGATGACGATCTTCGTGGACTCGACGAGCTCATCACGCGTGGGCCACGTGACCTTTCCCATCTCTTTCACGACATCGTTTATGAAGTTTAGGAGTTTTTCTTTCATCGATTTCTAATCCCGTTGTTATAGACTACGACATCGAGCCTCGAGACGTAAGCACGAATTCTCATTCCACTGAACATGTGATTTCAACACTACGATTCTCTTCAGAACATGAGCCAAACGAACTTTGTCACCTGTAGTTCTTTCTGGCACGTCAGGAGGGACTCGAACCCCCAACCTGCGGTTTTGGAGACCGCTGCTCTACCAATTGAGCTACTGACGTAAGGAGACGTTTGGATTGAGCTGAGTCTATGCTTCACTCCCCCCGTCGAGACGCAGCAATCAGGCGAACAGCACTATTTTGTCTCTTTGTGGGGGGTTCTCTTGTTGCACCAAGGGCAGTACTTCTTGTACTCCACCCGACCAGTCTGTTTCTTCTTGTTCTTTGTGGCGCTGTAGTTGCGACGCTTGCACGTCGCACATTCGAGGGTAATGATGTCTCTCACGACAATAGTCTCCGTTTGAGTTCGACTCTAAGATTGCTCCTCATTGAGCTTGCGACCGGGATTGAACCGGTGACCTCGTCCTTACCAAGGACGTGCTCNNTCTACCAACTGAGCTACGCAAGCAATCCGAAACATCTTCACCCACAGCTTCCTGGATCTCCTCTACTTCGTCCGTCCCTCGGTACGACAGCCGGAGCGGTCTTCCTCCGAACGATCGACAACGAACTTACCTTGGATCCGGTCGGGCAAAGGGCCCGCGACGAACCGCTCAACCTCTTCCGTGTACTCGAGCGGGAGACGGGACTCGAACCCNNTCTACCAACTGAGTTACTCCCGCCTTGACGATCGCCATCTCCGACTGCTACTTGTCAATGAGGAACTGGCGAACGAACATCCCCTACGTGGGCAGGGAAGGATTCGAACCTCCGAAGGCATAAGCCGTCAGATTTACAGTCTGATGCGTTTAACCACTTCGCTACCTGCCCAAACCGAACATGCAAGGAACGCATATCAGTCGTTGAGCTGGCGACCAGACTTGAACTGGTGACCTGCTGATTACAAGTCAGCTGCTCTACCAACTGAGCTACGCCAGCGACATCACACCGACCCGCTCTACGCGACCACATCGCTCGTCCAAATGAAGAGCAAAACAACCGTCCTCGACTCAAACGATCTGAGAACCGTGATACAGCGAGGATGTCATACGAATTCCCCCCGCTGCGAGCAATCCCCTCCGCGAATAGCGATTTCATCCATCCGCAGTTACACTTTCCTGGTTCAACTAGGGGAAATTGTTCTTAGAGCGGAATTTTGAGCCTTGTAATATAATAAAAATTGCCACAGAGTCAACCGTGACATTCAATAAAGGTAGACAAAAAACGGAGTGCAGATGTCTTTCACTTTGACATGAGATATCACTGATTCCTTCATTCAATCGACTTCTTCGAGGCAGAAATCTCTTCGTGCAGCTTCCTCGTGGAAACGATTGTCGGATCAATTTCAATCGCTATTTTCAGCAGATCAAGCGCCTCCTTTATCCTTCCCTGACTTCTGAGATAGATGGCGTTCAGAGAGAGCATCTGAACATACGTTGCGTGGAGAACCGTCGTTAGTCGGTTCTTTATGACTCCCTTCCGATAGCGGATTTCCTGGGCTTTTGAGGAGTCGCCGCCTCCTTCCCGCCTGAGACGGAACATCAGGCCGGCAGGTATTCTTTCGTAACCAGGACTGAATTCAGGCCCAATTTCCGGTCCCACATACACGCTTTGCCGCAAGACCGATTTGTCGATCATGTGGTTGATCATTTCCACAAACCTCGCCTCGATTTCTCTAGGATCATACGGAAGATCGTGTTCGAATTTGTAAAGCTCTCCCAGGAATGCGTCGATCTTCCCCTTCGACTGTTCGAAGAAGGCAGGATAACGAGTCTGTAAGTGATGGAAATACCAGGATCGCCTTAGAAGTTCTTTGTCGATAACGACTACATCGGGCCGTTCCAGCCGGAGGTGCTGATAATACAGTGCTGGGGAGACAAAATAGTCCCACTGGAAGCTTAAAACCACCGAGTTCGAATCAAGATTCCTCAAGATGTTCTGAGCATAGTCCTCGACGAGGTAGTTATCCGACTCATCGACCGCCTCAATATTGCTCCACCATTGTGTCAGCGGGAGGATCAGAAGGGCCGTTGCCAGGACCGCCTTCTTCCAGCTCAGTCGGAAAGCAGCCATCCTCACCTGGACTGCCATGAGACCCATAATTATGAGGAGGCCAATAACTATATAGGCGAGTATGAAGTATGAATCAATATCGTGAATATCATAGTTGATGGAATAAAGAACGCAGGTGAGGAAGGCGATTCCGAGAAAGGAGAAGAGCGGACGATTCCATCGAAGGGCTCGCCAGATTCCGAGGGCCAAAACGACGATTACGATCCAATGGAACTCCGAGGGAAAGTGCGAAATGAAGTATGCAAGTTGTCTTTCGGCACTCTCTGTGCCTGAGAAGATCCAACTCCGATACTGCTTCCCTGAAACATGCCAGAAGAATCGCTCGGCTTCTGCAGGATGTCCCCAATCCATCAAAGGACTTTGAAGCGACCGGATTGGGACATAAGCGTAAACGGATAGTCCGAGGAAAAAGAACGGCGCAAGAGTCACCAACCTGTGAAGTGAGTACCGGCGCACTCCGAAGAACCGGACAAACAGGTATCCGAGAGACGGGATCAACAAGATCGTCGTCATATGGTTCGTGAAGGAGAGCCCAAGAAGGAAAGACGAAAGGAGGAGCGTTCGCGAGACCAGCTCCCCGCGTTCCACCGTCTCCAGAATCCCTTTGCAGAACGTAGAGAGGACGAGAAGAATGAGCAACAGATGCAGCGCGTAGACCTCTACGGCGACCGATTGCGCCCAGATGGTCGACGACAATCCAAAAACGAGCGAACCTACCATCGTAGGTACTGTGGAGCTTGCATCACGGCTGGATCGACTTGGCCCTTTCTTGCCGGGAACCGACCGGAAGGTCTTCTCCAGCGCAAGCGAGGTCTTGAAGAATACGCCGACTGCAAGGGCAGTCATAAAAGTTGAGAAGAGATTGAGCTTCACGATCTCCTCGACGCCGACGGGAATCATCACCACGCATCGCCCCAGGAGCGCAAAAAGCGGATACCCAGTCGGATGGGCAATTCCCAGCGTCGATGCAACTGTCGCAAGCTCACCGCAGTCGATGAACGAGACTCCAGGGCACATCGTCGTCAGGTAGATCAAGAACGACGCGAGAGAAACCGCTCCCGCCTGGGCGTTTTCGTTGGAAATCACTTCATTCAACCGTTTCATTGTGCCTCAGCCGCCTTGAGGATCTTCATGAACAAGCGCTGATTCTCTTTTCTTGTCGAGCTGAGACGCGAACGGAATTCTTTGGCGGATGGCAGTCCCAGCGCAGCCACGATTGCCTGCCGATGAGAAGCTTCAGTCGGAATAACGAACTCGGGCTTTTCGGAATTCAGCCGGACAAATGTTTCGAGGAGACGAAACAACGCCAGATTTCTTTGCAGAGCAGTCACTTGACTCTTGGGGAGAATGTCGGCGGTGGAAAGTGCTCTGGCCAATCGAAACATGTTCGGATCCCGAATCCCCTCGTGCATCCGGCCGAACCGTAGTTGAAGCACTTGCATCAGGAACTCCAGATCGACGAGACCTCCCTTTCCGAATTTCAAATCTTCCCCCTTTGGAAGCCTCGATCGCTCCGCTTCCATTCTCGTCCGCATCGAGAGAACCTCCTGCGTCCAGCCTCCCGTCAGGGGTGCGTCAAACGTGAACCGGCGAAGGTGAGCCAGTACCTCCGAAACGAAGTGCTTGTCGCCTGCGAGCACTCGGGCTTTCAGAAGTGATTGGCGCTCCCAGAGCGAAACACGATCCTGCAAGTACGATCGGTAATATGAAAACTCGGTGGCGAGAGGCGAATTCTTCCCTTCCGGTCGCAGGCGAAAATCGACTTCATAAATGCCCTTTATTGATTCCGTAAACTGTTGAACCAGTTCCTGCGCCATCTTGGTGGTCCTGGGTTTTCCACCGCCGTCATAGACAACAATCAGATCCAGATCAGATTCGAATGTGATTTCGTTGCCACCCAATTTTCCCAGCGCAACGAGGGCAACATCACGCCTCAACCCCTTCTCTCTTATCTCAGATACAGCTTGATCGAAAAGCTCGCGTATGATCCCGTCAGCCAACTCGCTTAGCTCACTCGTTGCGCGTTCAATCGAGGCCTTCCCGACGATCAACCGCATGGCGATCTTGAACTCATTGTATGTCTTGTATCGTGGGAGATCGTGGGAGTGCAGAAAGCTCCAGCCACGATCCACGCTGAGAATCTCATCAGGCCGACTAACAATGCTCTCGAACAACAACGGCTCGCTGGAAAGGTATCGAGTGAGCCTCGAGCTTCGCGAACAGAGGAGCACGAGGAGGTCGAGCATACCGTCGTCCGTCAGGGCCTGCCGAAAAGTCCGCTTGATTGGCTGCGAAGACGCGAGCGTGAGGAAATTGCCGACACACCAATCCGGAGCTCCGTGCTTTCGCGCAAGTGAGATCAACCGGTGGAGCGTCTTCTCATCGAGAAGGTCGGGAATCTCTCGTACGAGATCGGCGATGTTTCTTGCTGACTCCTCATAATCGAGGAATCCGGCCTTCCTGAGACGCCCGGTGAGCTTCCCCGACCGAAGCTCCGATTTCATATCGATCCAGCTCTTGGGCCTGTTTCGTTTTTCGAGTCGGAAGACCGACTTGAACACGGAGCGAACACGTGAACGATGCCGCCAAAGCTCATGCTCAAACTCCCGAATACCGCGAAATCCCAATTGCTTCGCGAGCACTTCTGTTTCGTCCCTCGATTCCGGCAGAGAGTGCTTTTGCATTGCGTGGAGAAGTTGAAGTCGATCCTCCACCGTGCGGAGAAATCGATATGCTGATTGCAGACGCCGCCGTTCTGTAGCGGTGATGTGCGAGGCTTCGGCGAGACGCGAGATTGCCAGAATCGTATTTCGCTCCCTCAGGCGGGCATCTCCGCCGCCATTCAGGAGCTGAAGGGCTTGGACCACGAATTCGATATCCCGAATTCCCCCGCTCCCAAGCTTGATGTTTTCTTCTCCCGGAAGTCTTGCCTCGATCATGCTCTTGATCCTCGCAATCTCCTCCATCGGACTGGCAAGGAGCGTCCTCGGCAGGACGAAGGGTTGAACATCCCTCAGCCAGCGCTCGCCCACTTCCTTATTTCCGGCAACGACTCGAGCCTTGAGAAGCATTTGGCGTTCCCACAGTTCCCCCCGCGCCTCGTAGTAAAGCATATAGGCCGCACGGGAGAGGGCCAGCGAACCTGAAGAGCCTTCGGGTCGCAATCTCATGTCAACTCTATAAAGATGGCCTTCGGAAGTGTGCTCAGTGAGCCGCCGCACCACGAACTCCGAGAGGCGATTGTAGAACTCGTGATAGGTCGATATGCGGTTATGCGGCTCCTTCAAGTCGCCGTCCCGATCATAGACGAACATGAGATCGATATCCGAGCTGAAGTTCAACTCTTCACCTCCGAGCTTTCCCAGTCCGACGACGGCGAGCTCGTTTTCGAATACAATCTCTCCCTCACTTGCACGATCCCGGCATCCCAGTTGCACGACGACCTCTATTATAGCGTCGGCGAGGGCGGCCAGTTCCGCGGACGTCGTGTCGACATTGGCTTCTTTCAGAATTTGCCGCGCACCGATACGGAGGAGTTCACGACGCTGGAATCGCTTTAGTGAATCGAGTTGCTTCTCAGTCCGACCGAAGAGTTGCGTGGTCTCGCGCGCCTCCCGAAGGTAGATTCCGGAAGATTTCGTTTGCTTCA
>DMMN01000271.1 GCA_003453835.1 Bacteroidota bacterium
GAGGTTGATGTTCTTCAGGTTATGGACCCTCGCACCCCGGATAACGATGTTGGTGAGTTTCCCTTTCGCTTTCATTAGGATGACAACTTACCGGCACAAAACCGAAAAATCAACAGAAGACGTGGACGAATCCGCCTGATGTGTGCAGCGTCTCCGAGGCACCAAACAGTGGCTGGTTCACGCCTGGCCACGCTGAGCTCATGATGATTGTCTGAGACCCTCAAAACCATGTCAATGAATGCCTGCGGCATTCCCACTTGTGAGACTCCGTCGCAATCCTGAGAAAACGAGCCTCTTTTGGATCGACGGATGTCGCTCCTTTCGACGCTAACCCCATTCCGATCTGCACATTGAAGATGGTACATTAATTGATAAGTGGCTCCCTACTTGTTTCTTTGGAGAAGTTCATGATTCAATCGGTTGTGCTCGTGAAGCAAGTGCCCGACACGACAAACATCACGGGCAACGTGATGCAGGAGGATGGGACCGTCAACCGCGCAAAGCTCCCTGCGGTCTTCAACCACGAAGACCGGGTCGCACTCGAAGTCGCCCTGCAGCTCAAAGATCGCTATGGCGGATCGGTCACTGCGATGACGATGGGCCCGCCGAGAGCATCCGATATCCTGCGCGAGTGCCTCTTCATGGGGGCTGATCAAGCTTACCTGATTAGCGACAGAAAATTCGCCGGCGCAGACACGCTCGCCACATCGTACGTCTTGAGCGAGGTCATTAAGAAGATCGGACCATTCGATTTCGTCTTCACCGGGCGGCAGGCTATCGACGGAGATACCGCTCAAGTCGGACCACAGACCGCCGAGAAGCTACGCGTTCCTCAGATCACTTATGTCGAGGAGATTCGCTCGGTGGCAGATGGGAAGATACTCGTGAAGCGAAAGGTCGAAGGCGGGTATGAGGTTGTTCAATGCAAGCTACCAGTGCTTTTGACGATCCTCAAGGATGCAGCGGAGCCGAGACCGTTCAAGGCAAAGCGCGTGATGACTTTCAAAGGTGCAAAATCGCTCCTGGACCTTGAGAAGCTTACCGATGGGAACTCGCTCCTCTCCCTCGTTGCGCTTGTTCATGAATATACCTCCCGCTCCCTCTTTATCCCCACATTGACGATGGACGACCTCAAGCTCGATCCCGAAAGGTGCGGTGTTCATGGTTCCCCGACCAAAGTGTACAAAGTAGAGTCTGTTGTGCTCAGCGGCGGAGACCACCGCAAGATCGATCCGACGAAAGCCGGCCTCGGAACGCTGATCGACGAGCTGATGGAAGATCATATCCTCGGATGAGCAATGATTGAATTCTCAAACCAAGTGTGGGTATTCATCGAGCATCGCAACGGCAAACCGGCGGATGTGAGCTTCGAATTGCTCTGCAAGGGACACAAGCTTGCAAACCAAATGAACGGACTTCTGAAGTCCGTTGTCATCGGTCATAATGTGAAAGACCTCGCGAGGGAAACGTTCCGCTACGGCGCCGATGAGTCGGTCCTTGTCGACCACTCTGCGCTCAGCCGGTACCGCACGCTTCCGTACAGCAGGGTCTTGACCGATCTCGTCCAACAGCATCAACCGAGGATCGTTCTGTTCGGTGCAACGATCACCGGGAGGGATCTCGCCCCGCGTGTTGCCTCCGCAACTCGCAGCGGACTCACTGCCGACTGTACCGATCTCCGCATTGCCGATGTTACTTATCTACGGAAAGAATACAAACAGCTTCTGCTGCAGATACGCCCGGCGTTCGGCGGAAACATTATCGCTACGATCATCACGCCCGATAACCCCGTTCAGATGGCCACCGTGCGAGAAGGCGTCATGGAAATGCATGTTCTCGGCGATCACCGCGAAGGGAAGATCGACTCCGTTCCTTACACGCCCTCGGAGATCGACGATCTTCTGACGATCGTCGAGCAGCATCATCAAGAGAACCGGGTGAATCTGAAAGCTGCGCCGATTATCGTCTCCGGTGGATACGGACTCGGNNATTTCAGATTGATCCACGACCTTGCGCACACGCTTGGAGGAGAAGTTGCGGGAAGCAGGGCCGCCGTCGATGCAGGCTTCATTCCCCCAGAGCGGCAGGTCGGACAAACGGGCGTCACTGTACGTCCGAAGCTCTATATCGCGGTCGGAATCTCCGGGGCCATTCAACACCGCGCCGGGATGCAGGAGTCGAACAAGATCATCGCCATCAACACCGATCCGGAGGCACCGATCTTTGGCATCAGCCACTATGGGATCGTGGGAGACGCGACAGACGTGATCCCGAGATTCATTGAAGCGTACAAACAAAAACTGAAGTAGAGCGTACGATGCCGAATTTCTTCCTGGATAACAGCGATCTCCTCTTTCATTTCAACAGGCTCGAGATGCGGGATATCGTTGCCGTCGCCGAGAACGGCTACGAAGACGCCAAGCACTTCAGCGATGCCCCGGTGAACTACGATGACGCCATGGAGAACTATCGGAAGGTGCTCGAAGTCGTCGGCGAGCTGGCAGCGAACCGCATCGCCCCACGGGCGGCTGAGATTGATCAGGAGGGAGTGACGCTCAAGAACGGAGCAGTGTCGTACGCCAAAGGAACGCAGCGGAGCCTCAGCGAATTGGGGCAGGCCGACCTCATGGGGATGATCCTCCCTCGCAAATACGGCGGGCTCAACTTCCCCTTCACATTCTATATGATGTCGGTCGAGATGATCGCACGCGCCGACGCCTCGCTGATGAACCTGTTCGGCCTGCAGGACATCGGAGACACGATCCGGAAATTCGGAAGCGAGGAACAGCGCGACGAATTCCTTCCAAAATTCTGTACAGGTGAACACACAGGAGCAATGGCGCTTACGGAACCCGATGCAGGATCCGATCTCCAGGCGGTGAAGCTGCACGCATATCAGAACGCGGACGGCAAATGGTTTCTCCGCGGGGTGAAGCGTTTCATCACCAACGGCAATGCACACGTCCTTCTCGTTCTCGCGCGATCCGAGGCAGGAACGAAGGACGGCCGGGGGTTGAGCTTGTTCGCGTGTTACGGCAGCGACGGCATCAAGGTCCGCCGCATCGAGAACAAGCTCGGCATTCACGGATCGCCCACATGTGAGCTCCAATTCAACGATACTCCCGCACAGCTTGTAGGAAGCAGAAAGTTCGGACTGATCAAGTACGTGCTCGACCTGATGTACCGTGCACGGATGGGTGTCTCGGCGCAGGCCCTGGGGATATCTCAAGCCGCGTACGAAGAAGCGGTGCGGTACGCAAAAGACCGCGTTCAGTTTGGAAAGTCGATCTACTCGCTCCCCGCCGTTTCAAACATGCTGATCGACATGCGAGTAACCCTCGAAACCAATCGATCGCTCTTCTATAGCTCTGCTCTCAGCGTAGATCGGAAAGAGAAACTCGAAGAACTCATCGAGAAACTCAAATCTCAGGGGCAGCCGTTCAGCGAACAAGCTGCGGAGCTGAAACACGCAACAAGGATCGCGAATCTCCTGACTCCGATGACGAAGTATGTCCTCACAGAGAGCGTAAATCGGATTACGTACGACGCGCTACAGATCCACGGCGGCACGGGCTACATGAAGGAGTTTCGTGTCGAACGGCTCGCCCGCGACGCCCGGATCACGAACATCTATGAAGGAACCTCGCAACTGCAGATCGTCGCAGCGGCAGGTCAGGTCTCGAACGATATCCTCCACGACTATTTCGACGAAAAAGAGAAGAAGGGGTACACCGGCGGGCTGCGAAAGCTCTCTGATTGCCTGAAGGAGATACGCCGGCTCTTCACCCAGAGCCTCGCGTATGTGCTGGAAAAGAAGGACACGGGTTTCCACGACGTTGCTTCAAAAGATCTCGTGGAGCTCTATAGCTATCTCTATGTCGGCTACCTTGTGTTGGATGAAGCCGAGATCAACCCCCGGAAAGTGTTTATTGCCAATCGGTATATCTTGAACGCGCTGGCCTCGGCGCGCAAAAACGCCGAGTCGATACGGAGTGAAGTCTACGCCGACCTTCTCCACGCAGACAAGATTCTCGCGACAGATTAGGGACCCGGAAAACCTACCCGATTGTCGGGCTTGTGAATACGACGTTATTGTCCGAGGAGAACGAAACAAGAAAGGCGATCCGGGCGCTCCTTGTGCTTGTGTGTGCCTCGATCGGGGGATGACACCCTAGAATTGTCGACGAAAACTTCGACCAAATCCCGAAACCATTAACGAGTAAGACCCACTCTTCAAGACGGAGGCACAACTGATGTACTATTATCGGATTTATGACGACAACGAAGAGCTGAACTTCTTTCGAAGCTCGATTGACAACAAGAAGATTGAAGAGTACCTGCGGGAGTTCGAGCTTCAGCGGCAGCGATTCAGCAATCCCGATTTCATCGATTTCCTGAAGAAGCGTGATGTGGACGCGGAGATCATCACGATCAACAATCTCTCTTACTGATTTCAGCTTCCAGAAAAGACGGGGAAACTGGAGGGTCCCAGTGGCGAGGTGTCGGGAGAAGCCTCAGCGTTCAATCCCCTTTCGGCCTCGGGAAGATGGCCGTCGGGCGGTTGTCACAAGGTTCCTCACACCAGCCTTCCGTCCCCCCTCCTCTATCCCTGTATAGACTGGAGAGATCGGTAA
>DMMN01000350.1 GCA_003453835.1 Bacteroidota bacterium
GATAGGCAGGCTCTATTCTGGCACACGTCTCCGGAGGAAAGACTTCCCAGATGGTCTTTCCCACCATTTGCTGGGAGGAAAGGCCTACTTCCGTCAATCCTATTCCCTCTGCCAGTAAGTATCGAAGGTCTCGATCATACATAAGCACGGCGCCATTGGGGAAGTTGCCGGCAAGTGACCGGTACCGCGCTTCACTCTGTTGCAGCAATTCCTGCGTCTTCCTGAGATGCATCACCTCCTCAAGATCTCGCAGCGCCCGGCGCATCACCGGCGCGAGCCGGATCAACCGCTCCTTCAGCACGTAGTCCGTTGCGCCCGCCTTCAGCGATTCGATGGCGAGTTCCTCACCCATCGAGCCGGTCACGAAAATGAACGGAAGCGTAGCAGNNTGTAATCCGAGAGGATGATGTCCGGTTTGTATTCATCCAGCGCGCTCTCGAAGTCCTGAAGCGTCTCCACCAACTTCGATTCATACGTCAGTTTGCCTTCGTCGAGGGTAGCGCGGATGAGCTCCGCATCGAGTGGCTGGTTTTCCAACATCAGGATTCGCAATGGTGTGTTCATAGGGTTACACCTTGAAGAAAAGTAGAGAGTGCATCGGCTCCGAATTCAGTCTCGCCCGACCTGAAATCCGGACGATCACAAACATGTTGATTCCGTTCGCAGTTCATTCGGCTTCACTTGTTTTCATTCGTGTTCATTCTTGATGTCGCGTACCCGATACGTTTAATAAACTCTTGACCAATTGCCTCTTTGATCTTGTCTTGTAGCTGCTCAGCAATTTCACCACGCTCGCCTTGCGGCGTTCGGTCGGGCGGGGAGGCACAGAGCACGCAGAGAAGAGAAAATGAATCGAACTTCCGCTTGATCACTCTTTGGCTTCAATCGGTGTTCATCCGTGTGCCATCGGTGTTCATCCGTGTGTCATCGCTGGTCAGAACCCATAGGGCGCCAACGAAGAGCAGTTACATTGTCTTTCTGCTTTTTTCATTTCGGCATTCTCATCTTTTCTATTTCTCCCATTCGCCCCCCTCCGTTTCTCCCCTTCCCCGTTTCACCGTTTCTCCCTTTCTCCATTTCCCCGTTTTCACCCGCGGCAATGTAGACAAGGGCGTAACGAAAAGCAAGAAGATGAGGCCATGAGGTGCGGATGTTGAAGACCGCTTATGCTGCAGATTTCACGAGGTGCATCGCGAACGGCGTGGAGTCACGCGAGGGGATGGAACGAGCGATCCCGGCCAGCCTGCGCCAACCGGGATCGTTCCGTCAATCCTGAGAAGGATTTCATCTTTTCCGTTTCTCCCTTTCGCCTTTTCTCCGTTTCTCCGCTTCCTCGTTTCTCCCCTTCTCCGCTTCCCCTTTTCACCCATTCTCCGTTTCCCCCTTTCTCCCTTTCTCCGTTTCGCCGTTTCTCCCCCTCCCCATTCTCCGATTCATTCTTCTAACCCACCTACCTCTTAATCCGCGCGCTCCCTCCCCCCATCACATGTTTGATCTCCTCCATCGTCACCATGCTTGTGTCGCCTCTTGTCGATTGAAGCAGCGCGCCGTGCGCGGTTCCCATCTCGACGCATTCCTGCGGGGACATTCCATGCAGCAGGCCATAGACGAATCCACTGCAGAACCCGTCGCCGCCGCCGACCCGGTCTTCGATCTCCAAGTTCCGGTACTTGCGCGATTCATAGAACACGCCATCGTAGTACATGATAGCCGACCAGTTGTTGACCAATCCGCTCACGACCTCGCGCAACGTCGTGCCGACCGCCTGTATGTTCGGGTACGTCGCAACGACTCTCTGCACCATTTTCTTATAGCCTTCGATCGGCAGGGACTTCAGATTCTCGTCAATGCCTTCCACCTCAAAGCCGNNATGAATGGCACAAGCCGTTTCGTCACCTCGATGGCTTTCTTCGACGACCAGAGCTTGCTTCGGAAGTTAAGGTCGTAGCTGACGACAGTGCCGGCATCGTGCGCGGCCTTCATCGCCTCATACGCCACGTCGGCGCAACTGTCGCTCAGCGCCGTGAAGATGCCGCCTGTGTGGAACCATCGTACCTTTCGCTGATTGAAGATGCGGCTCCAATCGACCTCACCGGGCTTCATATGAGAAACCGCGGTATGGCCGCGATCGTATAGCGTAACGCTTGCGCGCACGCCGATGCCCACCTCCGTGAAATTGAGTCCGATGCGATCCGCCCGCCCCGATCCGTCGTACGGCACCCAGATCACCTCGCTGATATCCATCCCGCTGGTGCGGGCGTGGTTCTTGATGAAGTGGCCGAGCGGATTATCGACCAGCCGTGAAACCCAGGATGTCCGCAGGCCGTAACGGGCTAGTGCGTAGGTAACGTTATACTCGCCTCCGCCGGTGTACGCTTCGAAGACCGGCGTCAGCTCGATGCGCTGGTGTCCGGGAGGACTCAGGCGAATCATGCATTCACCGAGGGAGAGCACATCGAATTCCGCGTCGTTCGCTTGTTTGATACTGAGGGCCATCGTATTCGTCCTTTCTGATTTTCAGTTTATTGAGACATTTCTGGATGCCGACGGATGTCGATTTTCAGAACATCTCCATAGGTTCCGAGCGTTCATTGGCTGATGGGCGCCGACAAACCGTCGGCGGAAAGTTCAAGGAATTCGAGGTCATATGCAACAGAAAGCTCCACTGAAATGCGGAATCCCCGAGGAGGCCGCGGAGAGATTCCCGCCGATTGTCCCCACTCTTAAGAATGGGCATCTTGGGACGGATGAGCAGCCGAATCCTCGGACGTCACTCGCTCAAGGCGGACAGTTGCAGTTGATGTAGAGGAAAGATAGATTTGAATGAATTTCGAAAACCAAGGAGGTTGCCTATGCTTATCTTCATTGCCATCGCCATCGGCTCGTTCGTTTTGGTTGCAGGCTCATTTTTGTTTGGACACGACCACGATAGCGGCGACGAGAGTGTGGACCACGGTCCTGAGGGTCACGATCTCTCACACGACCTGGAACCGACCATCGGCTTCTTCTCCATCAAAGTGCTCGGCACCTTGACGATGGGGTTCGGAGCGGCAGGAGCCATCGCGCGCCAGTACGGAGCGGATTACCTGATTGCATCGCTCTGGGGCGTTGCTGCCGGAGGGGCACTCTCTTTCATGTTGTTCCTCGTCCTCAAAATCATCTACCGTCAACAAGCTTCATCGCTCGTTCAGACTTCATCCGTCATTGGACAGCAAGCAGTCGTGACAGTTCCCATCGACGCCCATCGGGCGGGTGAAGTCGATCTTTCCACCGGCAGCCAACGCATGACGTATCTCGCTAGGGCGGCGAAGGGGGAGGCAATCGACAAGGGGTCCATCGTCAAAGTGGTGGGCGCCGCCGGCAGCGAGTTGATCGTCGAAGAAGTGCGCCAATGACCGACCGCTGAGTTCCTTTCACAACGCTCTCGACACACACCTCACTCTCACACGGGAAAGGAGAACACGTACCATGGGAAATCTGATGATTCCGTTTATGATCGTTCTGCTCGCCATTGCATTCATCCTGGTCTTGCGCGCAATCGCGAGTCGCTACAAGAAGATTCCGCCAAACGCCGTCGGCATTTTCTACGGAAGGAAATACCTGTACAAAGACCCGGCGACCGGNNTCCCCTTCGTCGAGTCGTATCAGGAAATGTCGACCGCGGCATTTCAAACCGAGATCGATGAAAAGGGGATCCCGAACAAAGACAATGTGCAGATCAACGTGAAAGGTGTGGCCACCTGCAAGATCTCAAACATCCCGGAGGACCTGATCAACGCGGCGCAGGCGTTTCTGGGAAAGCCGGATGAGGAAATCAAGATGTTCGTGCAGAACATCCTCAAGGGACATCTCCGATCGATCATCGGGAAGCTGAGCATCGATAGCTTGTTGCGCGAGCGCGATGCGTTCAACAAACAGGTGGTGGAAGAATCGTCGGGCGAGCTGAAACGCCTCGGCATTCAGATCATCACGCTCGTGATTCAAGAGGTGAACGACGAATACGGCTATATCGACGCGCTCGGCAAGAGGGCCGTTGCGGAAGCCGTCCGCGACGCCAACATCAAAGTGGCCCAGGCAGATCGGGATGCGGGCATTCAGGTGAGCACGGCACAGAAGGAGTCGGCGACGGTCAGGTCCCAGAACGAAGCGCTTATTGCTCAGGCGGAAATGGAACGCGATGTAAAGAAGGCCGAGTTCAAGACGCGGAGCGAATCACGGAAGGCCGAAGCGGACAAAGCGTTTGAGATCGCGATGGCAGATCAGGAAAAAGTCCTTCGTGTGAAGCAAGCCGATCGGGACGCCGCCGAGCGCGAAGCGCAGATCAAAGTTCAGGAAATGGAAGGAATGAGGAAGCAGAAGGAGCTCGAAGCCACGATCGTCCGGCAGGCGGAAGCAGAGCGGCTAAGGACGGTGATCGAGGCGGAAGCCGCAAAACAACAGATGATCCTGAAGGCGGAAGCCGAGATGCTGCGGACGGTCAAAGAAGCAGAGGGGAGAAAGAACGCAGACACGTTCATCGGCGAAGGCGAAGCCGCAAAAACGAAGGCTACGCTGTTCGCCATTGCAGAGGGTGAAGCGGCGAAGAAGAAACAAGCGTTGCTTGCCGAGGCGGAAGGTACGAGGCAACTGGCCGAGGCGCTGGCCAAGATGACGACCGACGCAAAACTAATCTTGATCCTCGACAGGTTGCCGATGTTATTCGACAAGGGAGGCGACGCATTATCGAAGGTTGCGGAGTCGGTGTTCTCCAGCGTGGCGGCACCGCTCGGGAGCATTGACAAGATCGAGATCGTCGATATGGGAAACGGCCGCGGCCTGGAACAATTGAGCTCCATCGTTCCAAACACGGTCTTCAAGACGATCGCCGCCGCAAGAGCCCAGGGTATCGACATCACGAAATTGCTGCAGATGGTCGGCGTGGATATCGATGAGGCGCTGAAGATGCTCGGTCATCAACAAGGCCAACCGCCGGGCGTTCGGCGAGGGTCGGACGAGTAGGGACGTGCTGGTTGCAGAAGGCCGTTTCGCACGCGACGCAGCATCTGTTTCGTGAGGAGCAGCCTGTTTCGTTCTCCGCGTCCTTCCACAAGCGAAATAGACGTTATCAGCGAACGTAACTGCTCAGCTTGACTTGTTGCCCACTAAACACGCGAACTACACGAACGTTAGAAATCGTCACATTACATTTCTATGCTGGAAGAAATC
>DMMN01000075.1 GCA_003453835.1 Bacteroidota bacterium
CACTCAAGAGCATGAGACGCATCGACCCGACCGTCAAAGTGATCCTTGCCAGCGGATATCTGGAGTCGGACGTTCAGGAGCGAAGCCTTCAGGAAGGGGCTGACGCGTTCCTGGCGAAGCCGTACGTTCCGGAGAAAGTCCATTCGATGGTTCGTCGCGTGCTCGATAAACCAAAGTCGGCGCCGGCACGCTTGTAGGTTCGATCTCTCGCCGATTTCCTTTCTCGTACTTCCGTTCCCCTCAAATCTCCGCAAGAGAACTCCCCACGAAACATACGAATCTCGCGAAAACTATTTCGTCTCTTCCGTGCCTGCCCCGACACTCNNCACTCTTCCAGTCGGGGTGTTTCGCGGGTGGAATAATTGAGATAAGAATGCAGACGCGAGGCGGCTCCTACCGATTACCCGGCTTCTCCAAGTACAGCCGGAGTATTCTCTCCATCATCTCGTTGGTCTCTTCCCGAATGATCTGCCGTGCCGGATCGGCTTCGAACCATGCCAGAGTTCTCTTGATTCCCTGAGCGAAGGGAATCGTCGCCCGGAACTCGGGCACAAACTTCCTGATCTTTGAATTGTCGAAGATCACGCTGACAGCCTTATCTCCGAGGAGAGTCCCTTTAAGATTCGGCTCACACCTCGCGATGAAATCGGAAGGGATGTGAACCATGTCCGCCTGACAGCCTGCGGCGTCGGCGACGGTTTGATAGATCTGATTCCACGTCAGAATCTCGTCGGAAGTGATATGAAACGCTTGACCGACGGCTTGTTGGTGACCCAGGATGCCGACGAATCCCCGCGCGAAATCTTCTGCATGCGTGATCGTCCAGAGCGACGTGCCATCCCCATGGACGATAACTGGTTTTCCCCGCTTCATCCGATCGATGATCGTATATTCAGTCCAACCGCCGATGGCGACCGGGATCACCGTATCGTAGGTGAGGGAAGGGCGAACGATCGTGATGGGGAAGCCCTCCTCGCTGTAGGAACGGTTGAGTCGATTTTCACAAGCGATCTTGTTGCGAGAGTATTCCCAGAATGGATTGGAGAGCGGTGTCGATTCTGTAATGACGGGGTGGGAGGGTGGTTTCTGATACGCCGAAGCGGAACTCACGAAGACGTATTGTTTTGTCCTGTCACGAAACAGACGGATGTCGCGTTCGATGTTCTCTTCCGTGAATGCGATCCAATCCACAACGACATCCCATCGGAGATTTGCCAGGACAGCGGTCAAGCCCTCCGGGTTTGAGATGTCTCCTTGCAGCAATCGGGCTTGAGGAATGCTCACGTTTCTCGTTCCGCGGTTCAGCAGATAGAGATCCATTCCTCGCTCAATGCACAATCTACTGACCGATGTGCTGATGTTCCCCGTGCCGCCGATGAAGAGTACTTTCACGACGTTGTCCCTTCCGTGAAATGATGAACTGATGCCGCGCACATAGACCTCTTAAGCAACATGGTGACTGCTCAGCTTGACTTGTTGCCCACTAAACACGCGAACCACACGAACGTTAGAAATCGTCACATTCCATTTCTATGCCGGAAGAAATCACTTCGTGTTCTCGGTGTGTTTCGTGGCCAATCAGCTTGCCCAGTCGCCCGCTATACCCGCTAAATATCCAAGAGGAGAAGGCGATGTCTGTGCTCATCTATCCGGAGGAAAGCTATGCAATTGTCGGATCTTGTTTCGAGGTTCACAAATCTCCGGGATGCGGTGTCTGAGAAGCTGTTTATCAGGAATGCTTGGACATCGAATTTGACTACCGGCAGATTCCGTTCCAATCTCAACAAGAATTGACGTTGAAGTATCGCGATCGTGAATGAAAGCAACGATTCAAACAGGAATTCGTCTGTTATGGTAGCTGGTCAGCTTCTTTGTACGAACGGCTCCGTAGGAGCTAAGATGTTTATAATAGGGCTCTTCAAAAAGCTTCGAGCTCCAGAGGAGCGCGATGTGTACTCTACGTCCCAGCAGGCAATTTTTCTTCGGTCGTCTTGTTTCGTGTATCTGTGGGTAGCGGTGTCTGCAATTCAATTGCTTCTGATATTTCATCCCGCTCCTGACGGAGCTTGATCCTTGTTTTGGGGATGGTCTAATAAATATCACGTCCCTCCGGGACNNTCACGCTGCGTTTGCGCCAATTACGAGGGGGGCTTTGCCACGGCAGGTATTCCCTTCTCGATCGCCAAGTTCGCTGAGCTGTTACGCACTAAGCCTCTTCGCTCCAGCAGAAGGCACACACCTCCTGATGCCGTTGTTGAGTCTTGAAACTCCCCGTAAGTGCACATGTTTTGAATGAACTACCCCATCCATCAGTATTTGTTGGACGGCCTCAGGTCTCGGCGGACGCCGGACGACCCGACCTACCCCCTGAACCGCGATTCTCGTTCTGTGTAACGTTACTGGTTCATCTTGTTTTTCTCAAGCCCTTCCTTCCGCGAGTCCGTTTTTCGTCAGAAAGGTATAGCTCTTCTTGATGGCGTCAAAGATATCCCCACCGTATTCATCGAACTCAACAATCATCCACTCCGTATTCTTGCCTCCCGCTTTTGCAATTGCGTGAAAATCGATCGTCCCATCCCCGGCGGGGACATGGTTGTACATGGTTTCCCCTTTGACTGCAGGGCCATCCTTGATGTGAAGCAACGGTGCTCGCCGGCCAAAATCTCTCACAACCTCTGCCGGGTCGTGGCCTGCTGTCTTCGCCCAGTAGGTGTCTATCTCAAAGAACACTTCCTTCTGAAGGTGTTCAAGTAGGAAGTAGAACGGATAGATACCGTCAGACTTCTCGAACTCCCACCAATGGTTGTGAAGCCCAAAGCGTAAACCCTTCGACCTCAAGAATGCAGAGGTTTCGTCAAACAGCTCGGCCGTGCGACCCATAGCTTCTACATCCTTGTATTTGTCCCCCTCCGGCCATCCAGGATAGATGACTCTATCGCAATGGAAGGTGTCGGACATTTTCACAACGGCATCTCGATGTTCGCCGACAGGCAACGGTGTGTGCATCCCAAGGACCTGCAATCCCAAATCTTTGAACACTCTTCCGGCACGGTCTGTTGTGATGTTCTCCGGCAACGGATAGTATTCTATTCCGAGGAAACCCATGGCCGCAACTTTGCGGAGAGCGCCTTCGAAGTCATGCTCGATTTCCCTCCGAAGAGTGTACAACTGCAAACCGATCCTGGCCCGAGAGGTTAGTTGTGATGAGTGCGTGAAGTCGGAAAACGTCAGAGCAATTGTTCCAAGCCCCATGAGTTTCAGAACATCCCTTCTCGATGGATCGAGAGAGTTCATGTTGCGTCTCCTTTCGATTTAGAATGTACCTACTCAGCCAAAACAGTTTTTCAACAACC
>DMMN01000059.1:0-5286 GCA_003453835.1 Bacteroidota bacterium
TACATCAGCGATCAATGCGTCATTGGGAAGAGAAGCCGCCTCACAGCGAACATCAAGCTCTGGCCCGACAAGGTTGTGGAGGAAGGAGCGATCCTCACGCGCAGTCTGGTGTGGGAAGATCGTTGGCTGCGTGAGCTTTTTTCTGAAGCTCGCGTAAGCGGTGTGTCAAACGTTGAGATGAATCCGGAGTTTGCCGCCAAACTGGGGGCTGCGTTCGGAGCATTCGTCGGGGCCGGGACGACCGTCGTTACCAGCCGGGATTCGGACAACGTTTCTCGAATGATCAACCGCGCGTTCATGTGTGGGTTGATGTCCTCGGGCGTGCACTGCAACGATCTGCGGGCCACCTCCATTCCTATCGTCCGGCACGAATTGAAAAGCGGGAAGGAGCGCGGAGGCATCCACGTGAGGAAGTCTCCTCACGACAAGCACTTCACGGACATCATCTTTTTTGACGCTGACGGAAAGGACCTTCCGACGGGCAAGGCGAAATCCGTTGAACGGCTGTACTTCGGCGAAGATTTCATGCGATCGAGCTATGATGCCGTGGGCTCCATCAGTTTCTCGGAACGAACGACGGAAAGCTATGTCGAGCGGGGCTACGCAACGCTGAACATGCAAGCCATCCGAACCGGAAATCTCAAGCTGGTGATTGATTATTCGAACGGGATCGCGTCGACGATTTTCCCCAACGTACTCGGGAATCTCAACGTTCAAGTTGTTTCGCTCAATGCCTATCTCGATAGCCAGAAGCTCACCCGTTCGAAAGAGCACATCGACCAAGCGGTTCGAGAACTGGGCCACGTCGTCACATCACTCGAATATGACGTTGGCTGCATGCTCGACCCGGGTGCGGAAAAGATTATTGTCGTCGATGAGAAGGGCCATCACATCTACAGCGACCGCCTGCTGACTTTGATGACCAAGCTTGTCATCCTCGCTCACCCGGAAGTTCGGAAAATCGCCGTACCGATCTCGGCTTCCGGCGAAATCGACCTCCTGGCAGAGGAGCACGGCCTCTCTGTTGTGAAAACGCGCGACAGTCATCTCGCTCTTATGGAGGCGGCTTCGGACAAAGGCATCAAGTTCGTTGGGGGAACCAAAGGCGGCTTCATCTTCAACGACTTTCTCTTCGCCTCCGACGGCATGTACTCCGTCGCAAAACTCCTGGAGTGTCTCGCGCTCACGAAGACACGACTCGGGGCACTCGACAAAGATACTCCGCGCTTGCATTTTGTCAAAAAAAACATTCCTTGTTCATGGCACGCGAAGGGACGCGTGATGCGCCACCTGATGAAAGACTCCGATCGGATGTCACGGCTGCTCATCGATGGCGTGAAAGTGTTTCCGCGGCAGACAGATCACAGAACATCCGTGTTGCTTCACCCCGATCGAACGCGGCCGCTGTTTCATATCAGTGCAGAGTCCGAGGACTTCGCCGTAGCCACGCAACTGGCTATCGAATACGAAGCGAAGCTCCAGCAATGGATCGGCAATGAATAGTCGGGACGGGGGACAATCCCCCTCTTTCATGGAGTGCAGATGAAGATTATCGAGATCCTCAACGAGCAAGTCGTCCGGCCCAACCTTCCCGGCACAACGAAGACGGAGATCATCAATGCCATGATCGATCTCGCGTCGACGCAAGAACGGGTTCTCGACAAGGAGAAGATGCGCGAGGCGATCCTGGAACGAGAGAAGATCATGTCGACCGGCGTCGGATCCGGCTTCGCGATCCCACACGGAAAGACCGACGCGGTGAGCGACATCGTGGCGGCATTCGCCGTCACCGCCCAGCCGATCGACTATCAGTCGCTCGATGACCAGCCGGTTCGAATCGTCTTCCTTCTTGTCGGAAGAGACAATATGGTCGGCCCTCACATCAAGCTGCTTAGTCGAATCTCCCGGCTCATGAACAGAGAGGAATTTCGCAAACGCCTCCTTGATGCATCATCGACATCGGAGATCCTCGAAATATTCCGACAGGAAGAAGAATCTCACTTCGAAGTGTAGACCCACCAATCAGTCCGACCGCCACCGTTCCAAGAAAGACCGGACTTTCAATTCGACTTTCCATTCAATCTTTTGTATGTTTGAACGCAGTCGCCCCCCTCCGGCTCGAACACGATGATTCGGATGATCTGAGGGATGAAGGAGCGGCGGGTCCGGATTTCCCATTGAGGAGCAGCGGTGAAGTTCAAATCGATTAAGGGCACAAAGGACATACTCCCTTTCGAAGTCGGGGCGTGGCAACTTGTTGAACGGACGATTCACGACGTGATGCGCACGTTCAACTACAAAGAGATCCGCACACCCGCCTTTGAAGAAACGAGCCTCTTCGCTCGCAGCATCGGAGAGCTGACGGACATCGTCAGCAAGGAGATGTATACGTTCAAGGATCGGAGCGACGACAGCCTCACGCTTAGGCCGGAAGGGACAGCCTCGGTGCTACGCGCCTACATCCAACACGCTCTTGGCGAACAGTCCCCTCTCACCAAAGTCTACTACATTGGCCCGATGTTCCGGCAGGAGCGGCCCCAAGCCGGCCGCTTGCGTCAGTTCCACCAATTCGGCGCGGAAGCGATCGGCAGCCCCTCCCCCCAGCTCGACGTCGAGATGATGTTGATGGCACTCGAGGTATACACAAACCTCGGCATCGAAAGTTCGACCCTCAAGATCAATTCCGTTGGTTGCCAGAAGTGCCGACCGGCATACAAAGAGTTGCTCATTCGAGAATTGAGGAAGGTGTACGAAAAGCTCTCGCCCGAGAGTCAGGCTCGAGTTCTGCAGAATCCGCTCAGAGTGTTGGACTCGAAGGATGAGAATGACCAGAAGCTGACTCACAACGCACCGCTGATCAAAGACCACCTCTGCAGTGATTGCACAGAACATTTTGCCGAAGCACGGGCGCTCTTGGACGCGACCAACACGCGGTATCAAGTGGACGGGAGACTCGTCCGGGGCCTCGACTACTACACGAAAACGGCGTTTGAGATCGCCAGCTCGGCCCTCGGCTCGCAGGATGCGCTAGCGGGGGGCGGTCGGTACGACTTGCTGGTCGAAGAACTTGGAGGCAAACCAACTCCGGGCGTCGGCTTTGCGGCCGGCATGGAGAGACTTCTGATGGTGCTCGCAAAACGCGAATTGTCAACGGATCTCGAAGTGCAGCCCGTGCTCTTTATCGCGGCGCTTAACGAGCAATCGCGTAGGTGGGCTTTTGTGAAAGCCTGCGAGCTTCGATCAAAGGGCATCTCCGTTGAGGTCGATTGCCTCGGTCGAAGTCTGAAGGCGCAGATGCGTGAAGCAAACCGCCAACATGCGCGCTTTGTGGTGGTGATTGGCGAGAATGAGCTCGCGTCCGGATCGACTAACTTGAAAAACATGCAAACAGGTCAGGAATCGCCCGTAAAGCTCGACTCACTCGATTCGGTTTTTAGAGCCTGATGGCGAAGAAGAAACGCAAGGCCCCGGAATACACCCTGAACATCTTCCTGCAATGGGATGAGCGGACGAAGAAACAAACCGTTGTCTTTCTTGTGCGCACGACGAAGGAGTTTACAAATTTCAACTACGATATCTTGCTCGAGAGCTCATTCAAAGAGAACGAGCTGAGACTTAAGATCCTCGGCCTTCGCACGACCCCGCTTATCATGCCCAATATCGGGCCGGCCCAGGGCTACCGTCAATTCGAGCTAGCGGAAGGTCCTTGTTCCTTGATTGTCGAAAAGATCGACGGCGAAAAGAATTTCTTTCGCCTGATCGTCTCCCCCGATCGCATCGAAATCGTGGAATCCGACCCGCATCCTTTTCTTCTGGTTTCAAACAAATCGATTCCATTCCCTCATCCGTGACCAACACACGACGCCGCAGAAAGAGAGCGCAACACTAACGTATGTGTCCACGCATTGTAGAAATCGGCCCGTTCACTATCTACGGCTATGGTTTGATGCTCGCGACCGGGTTCATTGTCGCAAGCTATCTGCTCACCGCCGAGTTGAAGCGAAAAAAGATCGATACGAACTTCGGCAACAATGTTACGCTGATTGCCATCATTGCCGGTGTTGTGGGGGCGAAGATCCTGTTCCTTCTGGAAAATTGGGGGCCCTTTATGGTCGACCCCGTAGGATTAACGTTCTCTCCGAGCGGCCTAACATTCTATGGCGGCTTCTTGCTTGCCACGCTCGTCATCTATCTCTATGCAAAGCATCGGAAGATCATTTTTCTTGCGGTGGCAGACTCTGCCGCCCCGGCCCTCATACTCGGCTACGGCATTGCACGCATCGGCTGCCACCTTGCCGGCGACGGGGATTATGGCTTCCCAACAACGCTTCCGTGGGGAACGGACTATTCGAACGGCACCTATCCCCCATCCGTGGCCTTCCGTGACTTCCCCGAAATCACCAGCCGGTTTCCCGGCGGAGTCGTCCCGAACAACGTCCTCCTCCACCCTACACCTGTCTATGAGTTCATTCTCTCAGCCTTCATCTTCTGGATCCTCTGGAGGCTTCGAAAGTCCTCCGCACCCGATGGCAAACTCTTTTCTATTTACCTCATCCTTGCGGGCGTCGAGCGCTTCTCGATCGAATTCCTCCGACTGAATCCACGCATAGCCGTCGGAATGTCTGAAGCGCAGTTGATCGCACTCGGCCTTGTTGCCATCGGTCTTGCTGGCTGGGGCTACCTGAGCAAGTTTTCAACGGAAAGGGCCTAACTACTCAACGTTCTGAAAAGACGAAGCGCTCTTAACCACCGATGGCACACCGATGAACACGGGAAAAGAGGAGAAAGTAGATCTTCTCTTTGAAGACTTGACCTATGAGATCATTGATGTGGCAATTGGGGTGCAGAAAGACTTGGGCCCAGGATAGTTGGAACCCGCTTAGGAAGATTCCTTCTAACTGTCCAGCGAAAGAACGAGACGGAAGTCGTCTAACCACTGATGTCACACGGATATTCACCGATAGGGGATCTGAAGTTTGAATTCGGATTGGTCCGCGTCAGAACCTAACCCGACAGGCTGCACTGATTCAATCCATTCAGAAACGTAACCAGTGTTCACGATTCATTCGCTTCTAAGAGTTCATTTCGCTCCTGACGGAGCTTGACGGTGTTTTTTTGCTCGTGCTATAGACATCACGTCCCTCCGGGACTTTCAGATGGTTGTCAAACGCTCTGGTTCGACCACTGTTTGCGTCCTCAGACAGAGAGGACTTCGAGATGGACAGTATCCCTTTCTCGACGGCCAAGTTCGCTGAGCAGTCACCAAAAGATTTCTAACCACTGATG
>DMMN01000059.1:5405-8568 GCA_003453835.1 Bacteroidota bacterium
TGGCTGCGAAGCGGTCAACTTGAATAGCTGAGTAGCTACGAGAGGTCTATGTAATGCAAGTAATTGAGCTCTACATCACTCCAGACTGCGGCCTGTGTAAAGAAGTGTCGAAGCTCCTCAAACGGAGGCAGAAGAAGACACCATTTGAGTTACGGGAGGTCGTGCTGACCGAAGATCATCCAAAGTACAGCGACTATGTTCTGGCGGTGCCGGTGGTTGTCATCGATGGCACGCACGAGCTCCGGGGAGTCACGTCGGAGGAGCAGTTGCCTCAGGAACTGCGCGAGCCCGAGCCTTCGACACGACTGTTTTACAGCGCGAAGTTTCTGGAGGCACTCGGCCTGGTGACGGTCTTGTTTGGATTTGCATACGGCCTCCAGGGTGATATGTGGACCGACCTTTACTTTCTTCTCGGAGGAGCCACGATATTCAGCATCGGCAGGATGTTGGAGAAGAAAGATCGAAGGGACCAGGCGAAAGCCACGCGCTTGGATGAACTCCAGACTCGGGGGAGGTGAGATGCTATGGATTCAATCTTGTCCGGTCGACAGCCAATCCTCGAGGCGTTGAAGTCGGGCGTTGCACTCGAGAAGATCCTCGTTCTCTACGGTACGCGCGGAGAATCGCTCCGTCAGATTCGAGCTCTCGCAAAGCAACGCGGTGTCCCCTTCTCCGAAGTGAGCAAGCAGCGGTTTTTGGAGCTTGCACCCGACGCGAAGAATCAAGGCGTCCTCGCGATCGTTTCATCGACGCGATATGTTGAGGTCGATGAGATTCTCGACTCGGCTGAGGCGAAAGGAGCCTCGCCTTTCGTGCTGATTCTTGATGAGATTGAAGACCCGCACAACCTTGGGGCACTCATTCGGACGGCCGAGTGTGCCGGTGTGCATGGCGTGATTGTCCCGAAACACCATTCCGCCTCCATAAGCCAGACCGTGGCGAAAGCTTCAGCCGGAGCGTCGCTTCACGTTCCACTCGCCAGAGTAACGAACGTGGCACAACTGATCGAAGAGCTGAAGCAGAAAGGTTTTTGGATTGTGGGTGCGGATATGAGCGGAGCGAAGAGATATGACGAAGTCGAGTACACCGGACCAATAGCCGTAGTAGTTGGAAACGAAGGTAAGGGGATCCGCCGCCTCGTGAAGGAGAAGTGTGACTTTCTGGTTCGGATTCCGATGTACGGAAAGATCGGGTCGCTCAATGCCTCAGTCGCAGGGGCTTTGATCCTCTACGAAGTGGCGCGGGCCAGAGCAGCGTGAGGAGAGAAAGAGCGATTTGATCTGATTATCGCTACATTGCCTTCGAACACCACACACCCATGCCTGCCAAGAAGAAGCGACGACGCGCAACGCGACACACCTCACAGCCTCACAATCCCTCCATGAGCGAGGCCGAGATCGACATCCTCAGAGTGTTTGTCAAGTCTGCCCTCCGACCGCGCGAAACCCGAACCGCCGACGTCTCCTTCGATTCAGTGCGCATTAGCTTCTCCCGGCAAGAATGGTTCAAAGCCAACGAAGAGATGCACGCCAACGCACGCGAGTTTCGACTGTTGAAATACTTCCTCGACCACGAAGGTGAAGTCGTCTCCCGCGAGCAACTCCTTCGCGACGTGTGGGGATTCGATCGGGTGCCCGAAACGCGCTCCGTCGACAACTACATCCTCATGCTGCGAAAGAAGATCGAATCAAATCCATCCAAACCGAAACATCTGTTCACGCTGCGTGGTGCAGGATACAAGTTCGTACGTTGAAGAGTACGATCGGCCAACGCCTTGTCGAATGATGACTACCTCCATGTTTCGCCACACAGGTTAAACGATCTTTTGACGTTGTTTTGACACGACGGGAGGAAGATCGCGTAACCCTCAGAACCGGTTTCCGTTGAAAGATGGCAGACGCCCGTAGTCTCCATGCCAAGAGGGGCACTTCAAGGTAAAGACCTTCTCCTACAGAAAAGCGATTCGACTGGACCACAGCATTCGCAGCGTTTGTTTCGGTCGGTCGGATCCCTTCCGGATCAGATCAACGTGAAATGGGGAGCGTATGAAGAATCGCAATGATATCGTGCCAAAGCTCGTCGGACTGGGAGTTATCAGCATACTCGTCTTTTCTGTGGTAACCATCAGGCCGACGTCTGGTCAGTTTGCAGGGAAGGATTATCTGTTACTTGGGTTTCGACTTTGGATCGTCTTCCTGGCCTATGTCTTTTTTCTCTCGACGTTTTCAAGGAGGCTCCTGGTGCGCGTGCTAGGCGTTCTCGCTCTTGGCCTTATCTCACTTTTCTTGTATGCGGTTTCCCGAAAAGTAAACGATCTGCTCCCCGTCTATCTTTGTGTCTTTGTTCCCACGGTGCTCATCTTGATGTCGCGAAATCTGAACGAGGCAAGGAGGAAAGACAGGGAAGAGTACGGAGAAGGCAAGTTACTCCTCAAGAACTTTACGATCATCGGAGTCTTGATCGTAGGCTTCGTTTTGATTCTAACACAGACTGACGCGCTTCGCTCAAACGGAATAGGATTCCTCGGCTCGAAAAGAAGCTACGACATGAATACGTCTACGCCTGTGGTGAGCTTTCTGATGTTCAGCGACGAACCACAAGGAGATGCATATCTTCGTGCCTCCCTTCAGATTGTCAGGGATCTCAACGCAGCAGGTGTCAGATCTGTCATGCTCCCGTTCCTGCAGATTTCAGGACCGGAGAAANNTTTGTAAATGAACTGAATAGAACTGGTATCGTCGTATTTGCGGCACAGCCGGGCAATTCGTACCTCTACAACTGGTCATACTGGAATGC
Source organism: Bacteroidota bacterium (assembly GCA_003453835.1). Lineage (GTDB taxonomy): Bacteria > Bacteroidota > Ignavibacteria > UBA10030 > UBA10030 > UBA10030. The sequence continues at coordinate 8,202 of DMMN01000059.1, forward strand.
ACAGCCATTCGTTGTGTCCCATCCCACGAACTTTCAACCGGATATTTCCTGGGGAGCGCTCACGTTGGAGCCAAGGGTCTACATCGCTTCGAGATACTTCCCGATGAAATACAAGGTAGCCTTCGGGGGCGAGAAAGCCCCGGATGTTTCTGTTGAACTTCTCAAGAAGTACCTCGAGCCCGCTCAAGATGTCAACGTACATGAATCGGAGGATGGCCTGACAATTGGCAAGTACACCGTCCCCACGTTTCGCGACGGATCGTCATTCGTCTTTCAGCATGTCGAAAGAACGGAAAGTCATCTCGTGGCGCGGTATGATGGGGAAAGGAAAGCTATGAAGTACTACAATGCTTACACGTTGTACCCT
>DMMN01000204.1 GCA_003453835.1 Bacteroidota bacterium
CGATGGTATCTCCGCTCGGACAGAAGGGAGGGAAACGCAAAACGCTGAGCTCTAATTTGGAGAAAAGAAGAGGAAGATGCAAACCTGCGGAATTGTCTCAGGACTTGAGGCGGGAGGATCTACGGGTCACTGACTCGAAACGAGACCGGCGAATTTGCACCTGACCGCTAAGGGGTGATCTTGAACCGCTTCTCCCAATCGCGCAGCCATTCCCATTGCGGCATAAGCATGGGGACAGCGTTCATGACACCTCCGAATCCCATGTATCGATTCGTAAACATCGTCACCGGATTCAAACGAAGGGAGCGAAGACTATTCTTCCGTACTTCTAGCGAATACTTCGACGCAAGATCGGAGAGGTATCCGTTGACCACTTCTGCCCTCTTCTTGATCAACAAGTTCGCCCGGGTTCGGCTCATCAGCGAGTCGAAGTCCGTTGCTGCCTCCCCTTGCTTGCTTCTCTTTCCTAAGACTCTAAGAATCGAAAGACCATCTTCGAGAACAATGGGTCCCACAATCTTGCCCGTATCCGTTACCATTGCGGTGAAGCCCAGGCGCGGGTATTGTGAGATGGGAAAGAATCCCGACCGACCGCCGTTCGCAGCCCACTCCTTTCGTGTCGAATACCTCCGGGCAATCTCGAAGAAAGAACTTCCTTTCTGCAAGCTGTCGTACAGCGCGGCTGCGAGGTCCGGCTTCTCGCTCAATACTTCCTGGATGTCAACTTCGAATCGGGCTGTGAACGCCTCGCCTTGCCTCGCCAGATACGCCATGAGCTCTTCATCATTCACCCCAACCGTGTCCACGATCCTCCAAAGCAATTGGCGGGCAACGCGGTGGCTTCGCCACATCTCCAGATCGTGCCGGACGTTCCGGGCAAAATGAAGATTCTGCTTGAGCGCTTCACGGCCGAGCAATTCCCCCTGAACAACAACTCGTATGCAATTATTGAGGGCGAACCTGAACCGGCGTGGGTCAAGAGAGGAGAACGCGAAGCGCTCGTATCGGAAGGCCTCAATCACCTCTCCCAACGTCATGCCACCGGATTCCATATGAACAAAAAATTCTCCCAAGTGAGTATGAAGGAGCCGTGACGTTTTATCGAGATCCTCCGGAAGGATCATGAATGCCCCGCCGTTCCGATGGGACGCCGAATCTTTTTCAATTGTAGCGAGAAGCGTGCCGGCAAAGCGCTCGAACATCACCGAGTCTGAAGCAGCATGCTTCGATTTCAACACACTGCCGGAGTACGTCCCGGCGCGTACATCCTCATTCCTCCTTCGTATTTCTTCTTCAACCCGTTTCCTGCGCTCGGTGATCGTCTGCTTGAGATAGACAGGATTTGCTTTCGCGTCTAGAAGCACGGGAACAACCCATCCGTAGAATTGTGATTGCAGAGGCGGGCCAGGCTTGAATCTGACGAGACCGTACACCTCATCCTCAAACGGAACATCCAGCCCCCCAAAGTTGACGGTGATCGTATCCTGTTCTACGAACATCGAGCGGTCGATACGACGTATCTCTGATTCGATGTCGGAGCTCAGAGATAGCCGGTCGTAGAGCTTGCCTGCATCGCTTTGCGATCGCGCACCCACCATCAACACCCGTAACTCGGCGGCATATCGTTTCAAACCTTCGCGAATCTCTTTCTCCGACACGTTGATCTTCGCCCTGACTTCTCTCCGGTAAAGCTCATCGCGTGCAAGCACGCGTTCAAGGCCCTGGAGCATGAGCGCAGTTTCTTCACTCTCCCCCACGTTCATCACAGAAGCTTCCAAACTGAGGAGTTTCTCTGCGATGAGCGAAGAGAGTGCCTTCATCTTTGAGCTATCTTGATCACTGGAAAATCCTTTCTCCGGCCACGGCATCAGCTCGATCCGCTCGCGAAGATCGCGAGCAGTGACGATGACCGCTCCGAATCGGGCAAGCGTGTCTTGCGGCAGAGTGCGCTCCTGTTGCATGGAGTGAGAAGCGCTTGTCGCAAGGCTCACCAGGCAAGCAGCCGCTGCGATCCGAATCAAGGATTCACCTTTCGTAGCTCAATCCATATCCAAATGGGAAAAGCGGGGTATAGCTCTGGTCGCCGACATTGATCGGAATTTGTGACATTGTCCGGGGCCACGAGTGTGAGAGCTTTCCCGTCGGGTTGTAGTCTCCGAGAACCACATCCGCGACGCCTTGCCCTTCCGTCCCCGGCAGCCACGCCGCGATGAAGGCGTCCGAAATTCCGAGCGCCGTTTCGATGATCATGGGCCTGCCGGAGATCAGGATGGTCACAACCGGGATGCCTGTGGCTCTCAAACGAGCGACACACGCTACGTCCTCGGCTGACAGGCTGAGGTCCCATCGATCGCCTTGCCCCTCTGCGTAAGGTGTTTCTCCGACAACGGCGATACCGATCACGGCGCCCGTCGCCCCCGTGCCGTCTCGAGAATAGGTCACCTTTGTGGCAGGCGAGACAGAGTTTTTCAGAGCTTGAAGGAATGTCGTACCCGTTGTAATCGGCCCGCTGTTTCCCGACCAACTGATGGTCCATCCGCCGCACTGGTTCCCGAGATCGTCCGCACTCTTTCCCGCAACGTGAATATGGGAAATATTCTTGGAGAGGGGAAGAGTTTTGTTCTCGTTCTTCAACAGTACGACGGATTGCCGCACTGCCTCTCGAGCCACAGCCCGATGTTCAGGCGAGCCGATGGAAAGCGTGAGCGTGCGATCCGTGAGTGGACGGTCAAAGATGCCCAGCTCGAACTTCTTCCGGAGGATTCGACGGACGGCGTCGTCTATCCTTAGAAGCGGTACTCTCCCCTGATTGACAAGTGTCCTCAGGGTCGTGATGAACTCCTTGTATTTCGTCGGCACCATGACCATATCGATTCCGGCGTTGATCGCCATTGCCACATCGCTCGCGTAGTCGCCGGGAAGTTGATCGATGCCCGCCCAGTCCGAGACCACGAATCCCTTGAAAGCCAGCTCGCCTTTCAGCACATCCGTGATCCAGTATGAACTTCCATGCATCTTCACGCCGTTCCAGCTACTGTACGACACCATGATGGATCCCACGCCGGCGTTGATGGCGGCAATGTAGCCGGGGAGATGGAGTGCCCGCATTGTTTGCTCATCGACTTGAGTATTTCCCTGATCCCGCCCATCGGTGGTCCCGCCATCCCCGAGGAAGTGCTTTGCACAGGCAAGGATGCTTCCCCCGTCGCCGAGTGATGATCCCTGAAAACCTTTGACTGCCGCCGCGGTCATCAGCTTTGTAGGATCAGGGCTCTCGCTGAACCCCTCATACGTCCGTCCCCAGCGCTCGTCGCGAGGAACGGCAATGCAAGGCGCAAACGTCCAGTCGATTCCCGTGCCCGCAACCTCCTTGGCAGTGACTCGTTCCACTTCCTCCACGATCGCAGGATTATTCGTGCATCCCAGCCCGATGTTGTGCGGAAAGATGACTGCCCCTCGCACGTTGTTATGGCCGTGCACGGCATCGATGCCGTAGATGAGCGGGATCTTCAATCGCGTTTGAAGCGCGTACGACTGGAAGCGATCGTACATATCAGCCCAACCGGCCGGCGTATTGTCCGATGGTGCAGATCCACCACCGCTAAGAAGTGATCCGAGATGGAACTCCTTGATGTCCTGAATATTCCCGAGCGCACCTCGATCTGCCTGAGTCATCTGACCAATCTTCTCATCGATCGTCATCTCGGACAGAAGAGCGGTCACCTTGGCTTCAATGGATGAATCCGGTTCCCAACGAACCGCGTTCTCCTCCTTTTGGCAGCTTGTCGTGGAGAGGGCGCTCAGAGCCAGCAGGCTTGTGATCAAACGTATTGTTGTTGTGAGGATCATTTTAGAATGAGGAGTTTATTTGTGTGTGAGTATTGTGTTGCGGCAAGTCTGTAGAAATAAACGCCGCCCGCAAGTGCACTCGCGTCGAGCGTGCGTTCATAGGATCCCGGCTGCATCAACTCCTCGGCGAGGACGGCAACGCATCTGCCAAGCGAGTCAAACACTTTCAGACTCACTGCACTCGAACGAGGGATTGAGAAACGGATCCGGGTGAGGGGATTGAACGGGTTCGGATAGTTCTG
>DMMN01000014.1 GCA_003453835.1 Bacteroidota bacterium
AACTTCTCCCAGTAGGTCCACCGGCCGTACGCCGGGCGAGGTCCTTTGCCGAGAAACCACTTCAGGTTTCCGATGAAATCCTGCACATCCTTCTGGTTGGGCAGCATGGAGTCGGGACCAAAAAGCAGAGCCTTCCACGTATGGTATTCGGTACGCTTCTTGTGAACAAGATCGAAGATGTGAGCGATGAAGAGACCGATCATCAATACGGCCGCCAGCCGGTGAACATACCCGGCGGACTCGAATCCGCCGANNCCAACCGGTGTAGGAGAATTTCAACGTCATACCCGTGAGCGCAAGGCTTATGAAGCTCACAATCATCACGATGTGAAGCACACGGTTCAGGCGCGAGAACCGAAGGAATTGCTTTTGCTCACCGGCCACTGTACGAATCCATTGCTGCGGCTGCTTCACAGCCGTTTCTTCTGCCGCTTCTTGAGTCATGACTTCCCGTTGTCCTTCAAATTCTGTCTGATCTCCCGCCGGAGTTGATAGGCGCGGGGGAGCCATAACAACGTGTGGATCCCGCCAAAGACGAATGTGCCGATGAGCAGCGAGGTCATGCCCCAAAACGTCCAGAAGAGGAACGGATACTTTTCTGGATCGTGATGTGTCGCGTGGGTGAGATACCCGGCAAACCGCCGCGTCGCTCCGGGGTGACACTTCTGGCACGTCTGCACCACTCGCTCCCGGCTGAGGTGGGAGCGGGAGTCGTCAATCGGCAGAATATCGTGCGAACCGTGGCAGTCATAGCACTTGGCTGTTTTCGTGTAACCGAGTTGCGACACTTTACCGTGATACGTATCGAAATAGGTTTTCGCGATCACCTCATGGCAACGACCGCACTTCGTCATGATATCGAGCTTGAATCCTTCCTCGTCGGCACGGCGAATGGTGTGCGCACTGTGACAATCGCTGCAGACGGGTAGCTCCTTATCCGTCTTCCCCACCAGCGCGGCATGGATGCTCCGCTCGAATTGCTCCTGGATTCCGTGATGACAGCGGCCGCATGTTGCCGGAACGTTTTTCGCGTTCACACTCGATAGCGAATCCTGCTTTGGCAACACACTGTGCGCCGTGTGGCAGTTGGTGCACATCGCCGTTACCGTCAGCCCGCTTTTCATCAGGCCTTTTCCGTGGATGCTTTCCGTATATCGCTCGATGATCTCGTGTTGGCCGCCTTCGTACCGCACGGCCGCTTTCTGACCCTCACGATGGCATCGTGCACAGAGGTCCGGGATGTTTGTCGGAAACGTAATGGATTGGGGATCGAGCTTCCCCTTCACGGCGTGCGTGCCATGACACTCCTTGCACGTCGGCCCATTAGGATCTTTCTTGACCACGAGCAGTCCATGAGTGCTCTCCTGATATTGCTGGCCGATCTCTGCGTGGCACGAGGCACAATCAACTTCTTTCGTGATCGTCTCACACGGGCGCAAATGAGATGCGTTGACTTCCGAGTGGCATTGGCTGCACGCGACCTTTACGTGTCTTGAATAGGCGAGATCATCGAGCCGTACAGAAAGAGACCGCCCGGTGCGCGTGGCGATGATATCCGGACGTTCGTGGCACCGCAGACAGTCTTTATCGGCCATCCCTTGCGTGTAGAACACTTTGCGTACTTTGTGCGGCTGATGGCAGTCGATGCACGCCGGGAGGATATTCGCCTCCTTTTCCCAGAGCTCCCCCTTGATAACTTTTCGGTGGACCGCCTCAATTTCGGCGTGACATTTTGTACACGTTGCCGCGATGTTCTTCCGAGCGATCGATGAACTTGGATCCGTGTGTCGGAGAATCGAGTGGGGCGTATGGCACGAGGCACAATTCGGGGCTACGATGAGCCCCTTCCTCAGCAACCCCTCTCCGTGGATGCTCTCCGAGAAATTCTCGAGGATATGATCCTGATGGATCGTCCTCTGTTTCTGCACGGGGGCTCCTTCCTGGTGACATCTCCCGCAAAGGTAGGGCACCTTCAGGACGGCGACTGTCGAACGTGGATCTTTGGCAGGAAGAACATCATGGGTGCCATGGCAATCCTTGCATTGAGGCGCGAGTGGATCGCCTCGGGAGACGGCTTTCCCATGGAGCGATTTCGCATGCAGCTCTTGCTCGGCTTCATGACACGCCGCACAACTGACGCCCGCAAGATCCTCATCGTGAGGGAATTCTTTTCCCTCCAGATCCGAATGGCAGGAAACGCAAGGGAGCGAGCCGTGGATCGATCCCCCGAATTTCTTCTCATCGAGGAACATCGAAATCGTTTTACCCCTGCGAGCGCCGGTCAGTCCTTTATCACCGTGGCACGCGAGGCAATCACCGTTCTCCTGGGCACGGGAGGGCAACGGAGCAAACAGGAGGAGGCCCACGATGAAGAGGATGCTACGGCTGGTGCCTCCATCCCTCCGGGGAAGTTCCTCGAATCCTGCGGAGTTTGCACGCATCTCTAAATTAGCTTCTCTCGTCATCCAGATCGCTCACAACCTCCTGAGTTTTTTTCGATTCCCCTTCGCTCTTCGCTTCTTCCAATGCGGCAATCATTTCCCTGCGGTGAATCTCCTCGAGTTCCAAGGGATGCTCTTCGTCCATCTCTTCCTCCGTCAATGTTCCTTTCCAGAACGCGACGTTGAGCGGGTACGAATCCGGATTGAAGATCACAAAGTAAAAGTGCCAAACAATGATGGCGAGCGTTGCGAGCCACGCCTCGTAGTAATGGACGGTGCGGGCCACGTCCCACCAGAGTTTTGTGAGCAATCCGAGAAATGTGTTGTCGAACCAGAGAATCACCCCCGTTACGGACATCACGACCGTCCCCCAAATCAACGCCCAGTACTCGCTCTTCTCGATGTAACTGAACCTCCCGAACTTCGGTTTGACTGGCGAAAGACCGAGATTGTATTTCAAAACGGCAACGGCGTCATTCACGTCTTGCAGCTTCGGCAGCAGATCGCGGATCAGTTGCTTCCCTCTGGGGACAAACAGGACGTAATAAGAATGGTAGAGGCCCGCCAGAACCATCACGACCGCCGCAATCCGGTGCGTCACCCCGCGCAGCTCGAACATCAGCGGACTCACGCTCCGGATCGGCCACACCCACCAGGCCTCGGGAAACTTCAAGGCGAATCCTGTCAAAACCAGAGTGATGAAGCTGATCAGGAGTGCGCCGTGTTGAATCCGCTCATTGAGCGACATCCGAAGATAGAGCCTGTGAGCTACGGGCGGCCGCGGGATAAGCCCGCGCCGGTACATGAGCTGCTTCTTCGACTTCTTGATGAAGTCGAGGAGGTTATGGAAAAACATCCCTCCAATCGTGACCACGATAAGGACTATGTAGGCGGTCGCAACGAAGTACAGGACCTCTTCCTGCTTCTCCGTCACAATGACGTGAACGGAGCCCTTTGTGAAGTTCTCGTTTGCTCCCGGATGGCATGTGCCGCAGGTCGCAGCTAGATTGTTCTTGTGAATGCGCGAGGAGGGATCGCTCGAAGGTTTGATGTCATGCACGCCATGACAGCTTGCGCAGTTGGCCACCTCAACCGATCCTGCCTCAGTCGCCAGACCATGATAGCTGTCCGCAAAACTCTTAAACCGATCGCTCGCCAAACCGAACTTCTGGCTCAGCTTCAGCGAACTGTGACAGGGTGAGCACACCTGCGCCGAGACGTTTCCTCTTGCGACGGGAGATTTCGGATCGGTGTGCCTCAGGATATTATGCTCGCCGTGACAGTCCGTACAGACTGGCGCCGCATCGATGCCCTTGCTGACGGCCGCCCCGTGAACGCTGTAGGTGTACTGTTCCGTGATCTCCTGATGACACCTTCCACACGTTGCGGGGATGTTGAACTTGTTCACACGGGATGAGGGATCGGATCCCTTTTTCATCTCGTGGCTGCCATGGCAATCGATGCAGTTCGCCGCCTTTCCATTGCCTCGATCCAGCGCCGCGCTGTGCACGCTCGCCTGGAATGAAGCGATGAATCCCGCCGTGGGCGAAATCCGCGATCGCACGTTCGGGTCGTCCAGGTGGCAGGCGAGACAGAGTTTCTCTTGCTTGATCTTGAGCTTCGTGGAATCCTCTCCGGCCTGAACTCGTGTCACACCGTTCTGATGACACGAAATGCAGTGAGGGGCGCCCTTAATGCCCTCGCTAAACGCCTTTGCGTGCGAAGAGTGCACGTAGGTGTCTCTTACGTTTTCATGGCAGGTTCCGCACGATGCGGGTTGATTGGCCGCATGAAACTTCGAGCCCGTCAGCTTCGGGGAGTCGACATTGTGCGTTCCGTGACACTGTTTGCACGATACCGCGGGAGCTCCGTTTGTCCCCGAGGCCTTGGCCAACTGAGGATGGAACGTGTGCTTAACGCCCGCATCTCTGTGACACGTCCGACAATTGACAGGATCAATTCTTTCCTTGTGCGGTAGGTTCTGGGCGTCGAATCCGACATGACATGCCACGCAAACGAACATCTTATGAGGAGATTTGGCGAGAACCGCTTCATCAACAAATAGCGAGGTACTTTTTCCCTTCCGCTCGGTCGTCAGCGACTTGTCGCTATGACAGGCCAGGCAGTCTTCGCGCGTTTGCGCCATCGACTGGGAGAAAGGAGCGGTGAGAATCAGAAACGCAACGAGACCGAGGAAACGAGAGAATACTCCAGATGGAAATGTTGTGAATCCTGAATACGAAGAGATCGATGAACTCCTAAACACTTCGGTGCGCCTTTGCTGTGAGCGTTAGTCTTGTCGGGTCGATGAAGAGCCGACTTCAAGCGAGGCCCGAGCACGAGATGAGAAGTGGCTTCTGAGTCGGGCCGAACATTCCGCCTCTTGGAATGTCAAGTCTTATGCCATTGCAGAAGTCGTGACGCTATGTGTCAATAATTTCAACAGGCAACAAATTCTACACGGAAGGAATGAAGGGGATTCCTCTTGACGGGAAAAAAGACGAGCGCTTTCCCAAAAAGGGGAAAACCCGAAGTCTCCACTTATGGAAGTCATGGTCGTCAGAGTGGTAATCCGATGAGCGCGTCGCCGCATAGTTGGCGAACGAAGCCACGAGATCGAAGGGACACCCTCACGACGTTGTGTTTACGACGAGTGATTTGCCGAACACTTTCACGGTGAACACCGGAACGGCTGCAAACCGAACAACTTTTTCCGTCACACTCCCCAGCAGAAGATGCTCGATGCCCGCAAGGCCATGCGTTGCGATGACAATGAGATCGGAGTTGTGAGCATCAGCGAATCTGACGATATCGCGGGCGGCTCGGCCCTCTTTGACATGTATCTCGGATGGCACATCCGGCCCACCGGATTCATCGAGGAGGCGTTCGATCTCCCTCACGGAGCGCTTTTCGATCTCCGGCACGAACTCAAAGATCGAGCTTCTTCCCTTGGCGTAGAACGCAGGCCGCAATTGGTCTTCGATGATATGGAGGAGCTGTAATTGAGCGCCATAGAGAACAGCAAGTTCTTTGGCATATCCTATCGACTGCTCCGCGTGCTTCGAGAAGTCAACGGGCACCAGGATGTTTCGAACCGACGCGACAGGCTTGGGGTACTGGACTTCGCGTATTGTCAGCACGGGGCATAGAGAAAAACGGACAACCTCTTCTGCAACGCTTCCCAGGAACAGATGGCCCAACCCGCGGCGACCATGGGTTCCCATTACGATCAGATCAATGTCGTGGTCCTTGGCATACTCCGTAATCACGGGACCGACTGCAATGTCTTGCAGGATCTCCTCTCTGATCACGAGGGCGTGCGCGCCTTGTGATTCAACGATGGCCTTCATTTCATCGGTGATGATCGTTCTATGACTTTTGAATTCCAATGTCCCCGGTGGTGAGGAGAGAGGATTGCTGAGATCTTCTTGCGGAACTACGGCGTGAAGGACACAAAGCTCGGCCCCATGAAGCTTGGCCATGTGCACCGCTTCCGCGAACGCTTGGTTCGCACAACATGAGAAATCGGTCGGGAACAAAATGCTTCTGATTCTCATCATACACTCCTCCTTGGAAAAAGGAAGGTCTTGGGAGAAACACCTCTTGGCAGGCTCACGATGTCGGCAAAGGCGGCTCCCGATGATGAACGAACAAGAGGAGACCGGTGGAAATACACGTGAGAGCGATCGACGCGTACAGTGGAGCAGACGGATCGATTGCATCCCAGAGAATCCCGGCGAGAAACGACGAAGGGAACGCACACAGGCCGATCACCATTTGGAATCCGCCCATCGTGCTCGCCCGATACTCAGGAGGTGCGAGCTCTGCGACAAGCGTCTTCTGAACCGGCTCGAACGCGGCTTTGTGAAGGCCATACAGAATGAAGCAAGACAGAAATCCCCAGATTGAATGCAGGTGCAAGAACGCCAGGCACGTCGCAATCCAGAGAAGCATTGAACCCAGCAGCACGGCCTTTCTCCCAATCCGATCGGACAGCCTCCCAAGCGGAAGCGAAAACAATGCCGCGACCAGAGTGAACACCAAATAGAAGAGTGGCACGTACGATGGGGAGATGCCGGGGGCCGNNTAGAGAAGCAGGAAGGAATAGCTGAACGATCCCAAGGCAAAACAGGAGCTCAGGAAGATGAAGAGTCGGAAATTCGCGTCGAGCTGTCTGATCGAGAGGCCTTTGTAGATCCTCGACCCGAGAGACGGTGTTTCCCGAATGAAGACGAGGATGAGCAACACACCGAGGGCAGAAGGAATCGCCGCGAGCAGAAAGAGCGTCTTGTATCCGAGGTCGAAGAACGCAATACAAAAGAGAATGCCGCAGACTGCACCGAAGTTGTCCATCGAGCGGAGAATGCCGAAATTCCTTCCTCGATTCTCATCCGTCGAGACATCAGCAATGATGGCAACCCTCGGTGCGCTGCGTATTTTTCCCATTCGATCAAAGATCCGAAATGGAATGAGGTGCTGCCATGCCGTCGAGAACGCGTATCCGATTCGTGAGAGGGATCCAAAGAGATAGCCGAGCCAGATAAAGATCTTCCGCTTTCGCAAGCGGTCAGAGAGATACCCTGATCCTGCTTGCGACAGGGAGACCACGGCATCTCCTAAGCCATCGATGAATCCGAGCACGGCCATGTTCGCGCCAAAGACGGAAGTCACGAACAGCGGCCAAATCGGATAAATGATATCGGAACCGAAATCGTTGAGAAACGACGCAAGAGCGAATGTGCGAACAGTCTTGCGGGATTCTCTCTCTTCAGGCGTCAAGGCCGCTCGCTCGTCTTGTGGGAACACTCGTGGAGAAGGATCGCGCAGAACATGGAATTGGTGTCTTCACTGTCGGGAGCCGACCTACGCGGCGGAAGGCGTCGGCGGCCGGTTGGACGCAAGAATAAACTGTGGTTCTCGAAAAGAACGAAAAGAGTACTCAGGAAGTGCTCGTCAGAGTGAATGCCGAAGTTCGAGGATGGGGAGAACGGAAATCCCCTCGCCGCATCGAGAATAACCGAGAGGATGACGTTGGGAGGGGACTGAGAGATTATTGATTCGGAAACGACATTTCCTAGTGGACAGGCTTCCTCGCTCTTCTCGCCCAAACCTCATCGATCACTTCGATAATCAGCGGAAGGTACGTCGCAAGAATATCATCCGTTTCGGGGGCGACCGGTGTGCCGTTCGATCGACCGTAGACTTCGAACTGGATCGCCGCGGCGTACTCGTCAAGTGATTTCAACTGAACACGATTGGCCGCCCTCACGATCTGAGGCATGAACTGATTCAATGGACAGTCATCGGCCCGACCGGTGCCGCAGATTCCCCTCCCCGTCCTCTCGATGCACGTCGAACAGACTCTTGTTCTGATCGCCTCCTCAAACTCATCCATCTTGATCATGTGCGGATCTCCTCGATTGTGAACGGTGGCAAACGTCTCCCGGATCGCGTCTCGCCTCTTCCCTACGAACGACTCGCAACGACCTGGTGCATGAGTTCATCGTATTCTTTGATCGTGAGCATTTTCTGCGCGAGGGGGAAGAGGTGATCGTTCTCCTTTTGAATATGAGAGCGCATGAGCTCGACAATCACGTAGGAGATCTGAACGATCTCGTGAATGGACGAGCCACGCATCTTTCCCTCTTCGATCTCTCTCACAATATCGAGCAATTGGGTAAACGAGCTGCGCAGTTCACGGTGATCATTGCGCATCTGCTCGGGCAACTCGCTGGTGTGGCGCTCGATCAAGGGGAAGAGGTGCTTCTCTTCCCAATCCGTATGTCGCCGAACATCTGTGTTCATCCACCGGACAGCATCAACGATCTCCTCAAATGCTTCCACCGAGAAACCGTTGATCTTGATGGAATCCGCGGCACTCCCCAGGCGTTCGAGATGCTTCTGACCTTCTTCGTGTTCTTTCTTCAGCAGATCGAGCGGGTCGCGGCGAATCGACATGGATGGTTTGGTTTCCGTTGTGACTCTCTTGGAATCGTTGGATTGAAATAAGGGCGCAGGGAACGAGGGGATTATCAACAAGGTTTGTGCCATCCTGATCTCATCAAAAAGAACTGGGGGAAACGGAGCAAGAGAGGGTTCTTGTGCACGAAATAACGCGGACAGCATCGACAGTGCTTCTCAAGCATGAGGGTCTATTCCCACTTTTGAATATCGGCATTGTCAACAAATCCCAGAATTGGGAAAGAAAACCGGCGTTCCTGCCGCGAGCCCACCTCGGCTGGTCCATTCAATTACGCCGAACGCCGAAGGAGATGGATGTATTTCCTAATAGGCTTTCTTCCCCTGTCGTTCTTCTGCCTGCTTATCCCAATGCGGAACTACCTGCCTCAGGAATTCCGCCTTCGTCGCGGAAAGCTGATTGAGGTCTAATCCGATCGCGGCCTGAGCTTTCCCCTTCGTGGAGAGGTCCGGGACCGCAATCGCATCAGTGACGCCACGCTTCGCCAGAATGCGCACCAACAGAGTGCGCGCCTCCACTGCGTTTTCGATGGCAGAGCCCAGTACACGGGCAGCTTCCACGGGAGAATGGAATCCCAAACCGTTCGACGCCGAGACCCAATCCCATCGCCATTGCGCATGTCTGATCAGATCCAGCGCCGGTTTCATCTCGGGCTCGGAGGCGCCCTTCTCCCAAGCCGCTTTCGCTTCATAATGTGCGCGGACAAGTGCCCTCTCAGCTCTCATGCGCAGCTCGAGAATCTTCTCCTGCCGGTCTGTTACATTTTTTGTCAGAGTCGCCTCGCTCTCGCGATGGCATACCTGGCACGATCCGGCGATATCGTTCAGCGGACTCTGAATCTTGTGGTTGGTGAATTTCACACCTCCTTCATTCCGATAGGGCATGTGACAATCCGCGCATGACACGCCACGTTCCGAGTGGATGCCTGTTCGATACAGTTCGTAATCGGGATGTTGCGCTTTGAGCATCGGCGCCTTGCTGATTGCGTGGACCCAATCGACGTGTCGAATATCGTCAAAGAACGCTTCCATGCTGTCGGCATTGAATCCTCGATCCCACGGGAATGTGAGGTACTTCTCTTCTTTCCCCTTGAAAAAGTATTCGACGTGGCACTGTGCGCAAACGAGTGAGCGCATCTCTTGATGCGTCGCCTGCCTGATGTCTTTCCCCTGCCGCTGCAACGCTTCCACCAGTGCAGGGCGCGTGATCCGGAGGTTCATCGTCAGAGGGTCGTGGCAGTCCTGGCATCCAATGTTGTTGACGATTTGAGGACCGAGGCTGTCCCAATGCGATTTGTAGAACTGAGCCNNTCCAACACGTTGCCGGCTGAGGAACGCCTGTTCGCAGGGTCTTCCGGATGTCTTCGACGGCATGATAATGCCCCCGCGCCTGCGCATACTCGCGCGAAAACGCATACCCGGCCCAAAGAACGACGAGGTTTGGATCCTCTGCCAGGTAGTCGCGCCACGATGCACCACCGTACTTGCTGCGAAAGATTGTGTCTGACGTACTCTTGTAGCTTTGGAACTCCCTCGGGAAGTTCTCACCCCAGACTTCGTTGCGCGGCTCCCATGTTGCGAGCGGCTTTNNCTTCGCCTCCCGGCGTCGCTCCATGATGGAAGCCCCAAAGAGTCCCACGAGGAAAACTAAGACGACGGTTCCGATGAACAAAACCCAGGCTAACCATGGCTTTGCCTGAAGAATATCCACAACGCGTTTCATACGGAACCTCTCACTTGGATTGATGTGATTGAAGAGTCACGGTCTCCATCCACTCCGGCACGATGGGAGAGAGCTGTGGTTTCCGGGCGTACGGAACCGACGCCAGGCTATTCACGCGTCCGTGTGGTGTTTCGCGATGGCAATCCCAACACAGTTTTCCTTCTCCATGCTCGCTCCCTTCACCAGTGACGGTAACGAGCGAAATCGTTTCGACAAGATTTGTATGGCAGCGGATACAGTTCTCCTGAATAACATCAATGCCTGCCTCTTTTACGAGGACCACTTGCGGTTCAAGCCGAAACGTGAACATGAAAGAGTGTCGAAGTCCGTCGTTTGCCTTGAACGCGAACTTGCGAAGAATGTTGTCGTGTGGAACGTGGCAATCGTTACAGACTGTCGCTCGACCGNNCGGAGCCATGACATGGCAATTCGTGCACGCTTCCGGACGATCGGAGAGGTACGACGTGGCGTTGGCAATATGGAGGACCAACATGCCGAAACCGCAGAGAATACCCAGCACGATCAACACGGGGAACCGCCATTGCTCCGGCGGGACAACGAGATCGATGACGTAGACGAAAAGTTGACTGAGACGGCGAAGAGGAGTCAAGGCCGTTACCGCTTATTGTCCTGAGAGGGATGAATCCGAATGTCGGGGAAACTAAAACACAAGTTGAGCGGACACGTACATCCAGGTCGCAACATCTCGTCCATAGAGGAACTGCATCACTTCGCCCGGGATGAAAGCAGTGATGCCTGCTTCGAGTGTAAGGTTCTTGGCATAACGCCATGCGCCGATGATGTCGATTTCCTGCCCAACATTCTTTCGGCTGAACTGCGTCTCCGCAAACGCGAAATCGTGAATCCAAACGTTGAGGAGAACGGATTCCGCTGGTTTTGCAGTACAGCGAAGATAGAGATCCCGCACGCCACCGTTGTAGGTATTCGAAGGAATGGCGATGAAATAGTCCATGAAGCCGTAGAACTTATGACCGGTGGCAAAGGGCGGATCGAACGTGCGAGAGTCGGCAGAACCCGTCGCAGTGCCGCTCAAAAGGTCGGCACCGACCGCCACCGATGTGATTGCCGAAAGGCTCAGGGAGACACCGACCGATCCCGTAAGCATAGAGGCCCCCACGTCGGTCACCGATATCTTCCCCGTCTGATACGCGACTTCCGCCTCATAGAAGAATCGACTCATCGTCCCTTTGGCGTATGATCCAATGGTGTATCGACTTAGATCATCTGTGTTTGGGACTGAGCGCTTGCGGTTCAATTGATGGAAGAGATAGACATCTGCTTGATGATTGGAAGTGATCGCTCGCGAGTAGTAGATTCCGGAAAAGAGCTGGCCTTCATCGCGGTTGAATTTCACCGCGGCGGGCATCGCTGCGACCGGTGGGATGTTGGTCTCCCCCGTATTCATCAGGAAGAAGTCGGTCGTCATACTCGGATTCGACCATCGAATCAAGCCGCCGTCAAACGATCGTCCGATGTTACTCCAACCGACGGCGCCAACAAGCCGCTCGTTCCCGTAGACGAGCTCCTGTCGACCGACTTTGACGGAAAGTTCGTTGAACAGAAACTTTTCGATCTTGATGAAGGCCTGATGAACATCGAGATTCTTCGTGTTCGAAATCGTATTGAACGCGCCTGTTCCATCGCGCTCTTCGCCGAATACGCGCGCATCCTGAATTTGAACAAAGGCCGCTACGTTGTCCGCCGGACGGGCCTCAACACCGAGCCTCGCCCGCAGCAGGGTGTAGAGATTCATCGGAGATCGGCTCAGGAAATCGCGCCCGTCCGCCTCGGCTCGCATCCGGACTTCTCCGCTCCACCGGAGCGGGATATCTTGAGCGAAGGAGATGGAAGAGAGAAGCGCCGGAACAAGGAAGAGGAAAACGCGTCGCATTGTGCGCAAGCTGAAATGTGGTGTGTTGAGGGGAAACTTTGAAGAAACGACTGCAAAAGTTAGGAAGAATCTCGGGGGGACGCAAGTACGTTCTGCGCGAGTGTTCTGCGGTAGACTACCCATCAAAGCAGAGTCAGTCGGAGCGGAGCGAAAGGCTGTGCAGAATGTAGGTCGGCCCCCGCCTATTTTTTGATTGATATGAGGCAGGCCCGTCCCGTCGGCAAGCGGGACGGGCCTGACCCGACCACATGGAATTACACAAACGAAGTGAATTCCTCAACTCTCAAGTTTACAGAACACGTATATCGAGTCTTCTGTACAGCCTCGAGCCAGGTCGAAGACTGCTCCGAGGCGATCCTTCTGGCCACGGTTCGACTTCGTAGCGCTCGATCTTCGAGCACGCTCCACTTCGCTGAGCGTGCATGAAATGTCTTTCTTCCCTCGAACGGGCGAACTCGTGTGTTCTGAGCACCGCTACGAACCAACCCCGACGATCTATCTCAGCCACATCGGCAACCGGCGCCGGATGGCAAAAGAAAACCCGCGCACGACTCTCTGCGCGGGTGAAAGGCGAGACAGGCTCAGACATTTTGGCGGATGAAGCTACATCGAAGGCATCTGTAGGTCGGCCACGCCATCATCCTTGATGCAGTTCATCGGACACACTTCCATGGCTTTCCGAATATCCTGCTCCTCCCGCTCATCCGCAGGTTGCTGATAAATGTAATAGTAGGACGAGTCGTTGCTGTACATGAAACTCAAGACTGCATACGAGAAGCAGATGCCGCATCCGTTGCAATCGCTCGTCACGTAGTAACGGCCTGGAGCATTTTCTTCCAGCCGCGTACCGGGCATGGCCATGGACCTATCTCCTTGTTCGGTTCTCAGGACTTCGTTCGAAGATATTTTCTCTACAAGGAGTATGCCGCGGAGGGACACCGAATTTGTCGGGAAAATTGCTGTTCTTCATCCTGATTCTGGAGAACTCCGGCCATCTTCCTCTTTTTGACAACGAGGTTCCTGAAAACGGTAACAGCGCTTCCCGTTAGTCGAGTTGCTCGAGCGCCGTGCGGAGATCGAGCAATATATCTTCCGCACGCTCCAATCCGATTGAGAGGCGAATTCCACCCGGATCTATTCCGCGCTTCAGTTGTTCTTCAGGCGGAATGCTCGAGTGTGTCATCGACGCGGGGTGCTCGATGAGTGTGCGGATGTTCCCAAGGCTGACGGCCAACGTCATGGTGTAGGAATTCGCAGCAATGTAGTTCACCAATCGATCGGCCTTCCGATGACGCTCGGCTGCCGTCTTTCCTTTTGGAACGAAGTACAGAAGCGTCCCCGGCGCGAATCCTCCCTCGAAGTCCTTCATCTGTTCGCGCGCGAGAGTCCGCTGGTTGAACGAATCAAGGCCTGGGTAATTTACCACTTCGATGCGCTTGTCGCGCTCCAGCATTTCAGCCACACGCTGCGCCGTGTTCATCTGCTGCCGGAACCTCACAGCAAGCGAGGGGAGACCGTAGACAAGGATGGGCCACGCACTTTTTGCGGAAAGGACGCCCCCGAAGTCCTTCCGGTACATCAAGAGTTGATCGTAGCTCCACGCCGGCCCCGCCACCACTCCTCCCATATCCGTTCCGAAGCCGCAAAGACCTTTCGTGAGCGACTCAACAACGAAATCGATTCCCAACTCCCGTGGACGTTGGCAGAAGGGCGTTGCGAATGTGTTGTCGACAGCCGTGAAGATCTGATGGGCTCTGGACCGGTGGAGGTTTGATTTCCTGGCAACTTCCACCACCCTCTTGATGTCGATAAGTTCCATGGTGGGATTCACGGGAGTCTCAAAGTACAGCAATCTTGTGTTGGGGGAGATGGCTCTTTCAAGAGCTTTCGCGTCGTTGAAATCGACCCACGCAACTTTAACCCGATATCGCGGAAGCCAATTCTTGAAGAGCGAGAAGGTGCATCCGTACAACATTTTGTGAGCAACAACTTCGCTTCCGCTGCCAAGCAAGATGCCGCACAGGGCGGAGACGGCTGCCATGCCGGTCGCAAAAGTTACGGCACAATCCGCCTGCTCCGCGACGGCAAGATTCTCCTCCAACAAATCCTTGTTGGGCTCTCCGAGTCGGTCATAGATGTAGATGGGAGCTTTGGACTGAACGACGAGATCGTCAACGTGATGGGCAAACTCTACGAATCCTTGCGCGCCCCGCTTCGTTGAGGTCATGCGAAAGGTCGATGAAGACGACAACGGCGGAACCACGTGATGGCTGTAATCCCATTTGGGCGTGAACGACTTTCCCCAGATCAACTTGGTTTCTGCCGAGTACTCCTGGGTGTTCGTACCGGGCTTCTTGGATTTTCGAGTCTTCTTCATGGATCATCTCCTTCATGTGTGATGATGAGCCGGCGTTGTGCCATATTCCCCGCAAGCACATGAACCTGCGGGCTCTCAGCCTCCGTACACATGGTACACCCAGTAGAGAACCGGAACGGCAAGACCGATGAACGTCAGCCATGCGCCTCTTCCGGTGATACCATTCTTCCCTTTGAGAACAAACAATCCTGTGATAGCAACGACGATGAGCGCCAGGGAAAAGAGGTCGGCGATGTACGTCCAATATCGCTTTGGAGCGTTGAGGTGGAGTTGATTCATCTCGTAGAGCACGCGTCGAGGCCGCGTTACCTCCATCAAGACGTTGCCGGTCGGTACATCGATCGTGTACATCTTCTTGTCGAAGAATAGTTGAAGGGTCTCGGCATCCGGACGGAACGAGCTCATCAGGGAATCGGCGTCGCTGATTTTCCGGAGCGCTTCCGCAATCATCGCGTCGCGGGCCGTGCTTGAGATCGGGTCAATCGTCAGGATTTCCTTGGTGATCCGGTAGTTCGGATTCCAGTCCTGGACGTGATTGACGGCGATGCCGGATATCCCGTAGGCAATCGTCAAGGCAGCAACGAGGTAGCCGGCGTCCCGGTGAAGGATGTTGTTCCACCGGCGCCAGTTGAACCGGCGCCGCACCTGTTGCGTCGCTTCATCACCCCCCATCACTTGATCACTGCCCCTTCGCCGTTAATGATCACGATGGTCTTCGGACCCTTCACCGTCGAAGAATCGAATTCCATCCCCTCCTCCTTCGCGTGTTTCGTTCCCTGCTCGATGAGGTCTTCCTTGGTGAACGTCTTCACGGAGACGACGCCTTCGGCCGTCGCATGCCTCCCCTTGGCTTCCGCGGGGAAGATAATCACGCCGTCTTCCACCTTGAACTGAATCGACTCGAATTCCTTCTCGCTGCCGATCTTGATCCAGCAGCCTCTCATCTTGCAAACATCGACGATAGGTCCCTCCACCAACACTTTCTTTCCGTTGAAGTTCTCGGGAGTAGCTAGAATCTCGGAGATCTTCACGCTCTTTTTTAGGGTGAGCGGTTTGCCGTACTTCTTCCCTTCGGCGGCGAACAAGGCACCGGCCATCAGAATGACGAGGACAACGAGCACTCCTCGAGCGTGCTTCATCATAGAATTCCCTCCAGATGTTTGAATGGTGAGAATGAGATTCTCCCCTCTGCGCCAGGCTGCTCACCGCATCAGATCACTCAAAGACTCTTTCCAATGCTTCATAGTTTGAGTGCATCCGTTCGATGGCGACGAGAATGGCATCCTTCCCTTTATTTGCCGCGATAATATTGGAAAGATTTGTCAGAGATTCACCCAGATCTTTTCTCGCGTTGAGGAACCGCACTTCCTTCTCTCGATGCCGATCCGGCAACTTCACCTGATTCAGCGACACCATTTTTCCTTCCAGCTCGATCACCGACTGCGTGATCCTCCGATAGTCGTATTCCGGCCCGTAGTGGTGATAGAGCATGTATAGAGATTGATGGAAGGAGTCGATTTCCTGCAAAGGGGGCTTGACCGTCCGGACGAGGAGTTCGTATTGCGCATGAAGTTTCTCCGCTGCCTTCAGGAACGCCTCGGTATCAGATCCCTCCATCGCTCTCTGGTATTCCTTTACCGACGCTGCGAATTCGGCCAGGCTCTTCTCCCACGCTTCCTTCTTGTCGTGCAGAATCGCGGGGAGCCTTGCATCGAGCAGCCTGGTAAAGCCTCGCTCAATCTCTGGCCAGAGTGATTTGAGCATCGCAACGTCTTTCTCTGGCCAGGCAGTATGCCACAGCTTGTAGATGACGGAGTGGAAATCCGCCAGCTCCGGAATTTCAGACTTCGTTTCATCCCGTCGATCTTGCCGCGCGACCGACGCTCCGACGCACACGAACAGAAGTGCAACGATATACAAGGCCCGCTTCATCATAAGACCTCCTGCGTTTTGTTGAATACAAACTTATGATGAATGGCGCTCAAACTCGGTGCCAGGGTTCCAAGGCAGACTTCTCAGCTACAAAGGAGCGATGTTGATGGTGAGAATTTCCAAAGTATGGAATCACGAGTAAGCGTTTCTAAGAACTGGGAGATGGCCCTTCGATGAAAGGGAAAGATCGATCCTTCACGGAAGGCGCTTGGCAACGATTCGGAATCCGATTTCCTGGCTGCTGTGCTCCGGTTGAAACGCATCGCGGTAGGCAAGGTACAAGTGTGCAATGCTGGCGCTATACCAAGATCCACCTCGTGCCACCCGGAGTCCGGACGCATTGTCATGATTTCGCTCATCGTCTGCGTAAGGTCGCTCCCTGTTGAAGGAGACGTTGGTAGTCTGCGTCCACTCGACGACGTTTCCCGAGACATGAAACATGCCATACCGATTCGGCCTGTAGTGCTTGTAGGAATCAGCGACACCGACCACGGTGATCCTCGCGTCGGGGTTCTTCTTCCAGTTGTAAAGAGGTACTTCGTCATCACTGAGACCCATGCCCAGTCCGTAGTCAAAGTTGTCCGGACCGCGCGCGCACTTCTCCCACTCAGCTTCCGTCGGGAGAGAGAACAGCCACTTCCCATCCCCGATCCTGGTTGTCAACCATTTGCAGAATGCGTTGGCCTCGTACCAGGTTACCCACGTCACCGGCTGATCGTCCCTCCCAAAGCGTTTGAAATCGGTGTGGCTCGCCGGAAGGAGTGCCGAAGCGTTCGATCTGCTCTTGTGCTTCCACCGGATTCCTTGCTCCGTCCAGTGAGCATCGCTCGCATAGCCCGTTGAGTCGTTGATGAACGCTCGAAACTCGCGGTTTGTCACTTCGAACGGACCCACAAAGAAGCCCGTCAGCCAGAGATAGTGCTGCTCGCGAGGATTCTGCCGATCCCCAAAGAGAAACGATCCGCTCGGGATATAGGCATACCCCGAAAGATCGGCGAACAGTCTTGGTGGAAACTCGGTCGGCTTTCTTCGAACAGCGACGATGAACGAGCCACCGTCGTCAGGCCCGCATCGGTAGCCGGTGAGAGGGATTGGAAAAAAGATGGTGTCGGCGAGGAGCGCCGCGCTCAGGAAGTAATTTCCGGGTGGCTGCCACACTCGTTCACTCCTGCCAAGCTGAAGCTCGACCACGGCATCCAGGTTTCTCCCCGATCTCACAAGTCGGATTGATGCGCCAATGGTATTGGACACAATCACCTCCGTCTCGTTCCTGCTGTGATGCACCTCCTCGCTTTCCTCGTGCGAACGAGTCGTGAGCCAGATGAGGAGGATGGGAACAACGATGCCGGCGAGGACAACGCCTGCAAGCGAGAATGCTCTCTTGAGCCGGATTCGCGACAATCGGATCTTCCCTAAATGTCCTGACGGCGCAGGAGACGATGGGACCAGAAGAGCGGCAGAACAATCCACATCGAGAGCCCTGCAACGAGCAGGAGGATGCTGATCGTCGCACCACCCAAAAACCGCAACATCGCTGCACCGGCGGCACCGAGGATCGTCACATTGTCCAGCGAGATAAGCGATGCGACGCGCACCATATCGACCGGGTTGCCAAAGAGTGAGAGAAACAGAACGACGTTTGCAGTGTGACCTTTGAAGAAAAGCGTAGCGCCGAGTGCAAGCAGATCGTAGAGGATGACAAAAAAGAACCACAAGAGCAACGACATGCCGAACGCCTTCGATTTGCGCTTGTTCGCCGTCGCCACGACGACGGAGATGCTGAGGAACACAAGGGAGAGCCCGAGCGAGAGCAAGACCAAGACGACATATCGGCCAAGCCCTTCGACTCCATTGGTTGCCGTCACGAGAACTCCCGCCAAAGAGAAGCCGACGAGAGTTGAGACCGCTATGGACCAAAAGAGGCCAAGAAGTTTTCCCAAGACCACTTCGGAGCGTGAGACAGGCTGGGAGTACAGAAGCTCCGTCGATCCTTTGTCGCCTGTAAAGCTCAGCGTCCCCATGAGGAGCGCGACGAGGGGTACAATGTAGAGGACGAGATTCACGATGCTTGCCGATGTACGAGTGAAGCTCTGCATGCCGGAGAATCCCTCGGCCATCATCCCGAAGTACGAGATGCTCACAACGAGGATGCCGAAGACCGCGGCAAAGATGATCGTCCACCTGTTCCGGATGTTGATGACAAGCTCCTGGCGGGCAATATCGATCACGGCACGAGAATCCATTAGGCGTCCTTCCAACAACAATCTGCTTTTCCCTTGGGGGCGTTGGCCCCTTTTGGTTTGTCGGGAGGGAATTTCCTGGCGATCTCCAGCGCCCGTGCCGAATCGGCGACGGCAATTCTGCCGGAGCCCATCGGCGTTGCGATGCTTGTTCCTACTATCACGCTCTTCTCGTGTCGGAGCCAAGTCTTTGTCTCATAGTCCGAGACGAACACGGCAATGATTTTCAAATCAGGATGATCGTTTCGATACGTCTCCATACAGCCGAGGTCGTCAAACTTCAACGCCTCATCATCGGCGGTGAGGATTTCGGAAGCGAACGATTTATCCGAGACCGCCATGCGGCAGTGCGTACAGACATCCTCGGGGTAGATATCGACCGGCTTGATTTCCGATGGTGCACAGCCGCACAGGAAGCTCACCAAAAGCGTTAAACCGGAGTACCTGCTAGTGATGTTCATGCTCGTAGCTTCCTACATAGTGGAGGTACATGTCTTCAATGGTTCCATTCGCCAGAAACGTCTCGCGCAATCCCCCGATCGATTCTTGTGCTACCAGTCGGCTGTTCACGAAGATCCCTACGCGATCCGCGAGCTGCTCCGCTTCCGTCAGCAAGTGAGTGGAAAAGATAATCGTTTTTCCGCGCGCTCTTTGTTCGGTTATGAATTCCCTGAAGCGTTTCACTCCATGGGGATCGAGATTTGCCGTCGGCTCATCGAGCAGAATGGCCTTTGTTTCCTGTGCCAAAACACGGGCGATGAGAATACTCTGTATCTCGCCCCCGGAAAGTTCACCGACACGCCGCTGTGCCAGATGTTGGGTCATTGTTTTCTCCATGGCATGCCAGGCAATATCCAGTTCTTTACGACCCTCATACTGGAAAAGCCCTAAATGCGGATTCCTGCCCATGAGAACTACTTCAAAAGCAGTAAAGGCGCTGGGCAGGAGTGGCATCTGGGGAACGACCCCAAGCATGCGTGCCAGCTCTTGTCTTGATATGCTGGCAATGTCCTTTCCGTCAAGGAGCATTCTTCCCCTTTGCGTAGAGATAACGTGACTGAGAGCCCGGATGATAGTCGACTTGCCGCAGCCGTTAGGGCCGACT